>CAVYEU010000025.1:0-14928 GCA_963767415.1 uncultured Eubacteriales bacterium | reverse complement strand
CGCCCCCAGGTTCGCAGTCTCATCAGTGATTACTTCCTTTACGCGCAAGGCCAAGACCAGGACAAGTACTCGCTGAAATCGCCGAGCGGAATCGGGTTCTCCGACTTCAGGGGATACGAGGACTGGGCCGTTGTCTCTTCCGCAAGCACCAACGAAGTGCTCAAGGTGATCGTCGGCAATCCGACCATGATCACGGCGTACAAGGCCGGCGTTCCCGGCAACGGCCAGCCTTTCCCGGATGGCTCCATGATCGTGAAGCTCCAGTGGAAGCCGAAGAAGAGCACGGAGGCCCCCTTCGTCGTGGATGTGCCAGACGTCTTTGCCCAGGCTTTCGTCATGGAAAAGGACAGCAAGAGATTTCCGAAAACCGGCGGATGGGGATACGCGGTGTTCAACTACGATGCCGCATCGGACAGGTTCACGGCCGATCCTTCTGTCGCCTGACTTACGACCGTATTGCTATGAACTTTGCAACGGAATAAACGTCCTTGTCGCCCCTGCCAGAGAGGTTTATAACGATTATTTTATCTTCAGATAATGTTGGAGCTAATTTCATTGCATATGCAATCGCATGTGAACTTTCTAGCGCTGGTAAGATGCCTTCAACCTTACATAAATATTCAAAAGCACTAATCGCTTCTGAATCACTTGCAGCAACATATGAGGCTCTTTTGGTTTCATGTAAATATGCATGATATGGTCCAATTCCTGGATAATCTAGCCCCGCTGAAATTGAATATACTGGGGAGATCTGACGCATCATCGTTTTGTAAAAAATATGATTTCATGCCATGAAATACACCTACAGATCCCCTAGAAATCGATGCTGCATGGTCTTTTGTATCAATCCCCGCTCCAGAAGCTTCAACACCGATCATTGCAACACCAGCGTCATCAACAAATGGAGCAAAAAGACCAATAGCATTACTTCCCCCTCCAACACAAGCGATCAGATAGTCTGGCAGACATTCTTCTTTCTCCATAAGCTGTTTCTTGACTTCTTTGCCTATTACACTTTGAAAATCACAGACAATTTTAGGATACGGATGAGGTCCCATAGCAGAGCCAATAACATAATAAGTATCATTTACAGTTTGAGCCCAATCCCTTAAAGCTTCACTTGTCGCATCTTTCAGTGTTGACGTTCCCGACGTAACAGGGCTCACCTTACTACCCAATAGCTTCATTCTAAATACATTTAAAGACTGCCTATCCATATCTTCTTTACCCATAAATACTTCGCATTCTAAATTAAATAGTGCAGCAACTGTTGCAGTCGCAACTCCATGCTGCCCTGCTCCAGTCTCAGCAACAAGCCTCTTCTTCCCCATCCTTTTTGCTAGCAATACCTGCCCTAAAACATTATTAATCTTATGTGATCCTGTATGGTTCAAATCTTCACGTTTCAAATAGATTTTTGCTCCACCTAAGTCTTTAGTCATATGCTCCGCATAATACAATAAAGATGGTCTAGCAGCATATTCTTTTAAATAAAAATTTAATTCGTTAATGAATTCCTTATCATTTTTACAAGTTTCATAACTTTCTTCAAGCTCAGTTAATGCATTCATTAATGTCTCTGGTACAAACTGCCCTCCAAACCCTCCATACCTTCCTTTATCGTTCATATATGACTCTCCTAGTTAACATTATCTATTTTCCTACACTCTGCAATAAAATCCCTAATTTTTTCTCTATCTTTTAGCTCATTGGTTTCTACTCCGCTACTTACATCAACCATATAAGGCCAGACTGTTTTAATAGCTTTCTCCACATTTTCTATACTCAAACCACCAGCTAATATTATATTATTTGACTTATTAGTTTCCTTAACCATATTCCAATCAAACGCTATCCCTAGCCCGCCATAATTTCCGCAATGAATAAACGTATCCAATACAATCGCATCTGAATGGAAATTAGCAATTTGATTTAAAGAATCCTGATCTTTTATACGAATTGCTTTCCAGACCTGTATGTCCTTGGCTAATATTCCATATTCTTCTTTATCATTATATTCACTATCCTGCATTTTTTCTTTTAGCTTTAATATAAAATCTTTATCTTCATCTCCGTGTAATTGAATGCAGTCTAATTTTAAGAAAATGGCAGTCTCAATTATATTTTTTATACTTTCATTTACGAATACTCCAACCTTTTTGATATCGTCATCAAGAGCCTTGATCAAAAGGTTGGCATAATCAACGCTCACTTGTCTTTTGCTTTGGGCAAAGATAAATCCAACATAATCAGGTTTAAATTCATTAACCGCCCGAACATCTTCAAACCTCTTCAAACCACAAACTTTTATCTTAACCAATTAATGTCCCCTCCTCCTTAGGCGTGATTAAAAACAAAACTTAAGGTTATTCTTTAATTATACCTTAACTGTAATATTTTTTTTGGAATATCACAACAAGTCATAAATGCTTCCCCAATTAAGACTGCATCAGCACCAAAACTTTTTACCGCTTGTAAATCATTATAATTATTTATTCCGCTTTCACTTATTACCGCCTTGTCGCTTGGAATGTGATTTATCAATTTGCTTGTAGTTGATAAATCAACCTCAAAGGTCAATAAATCCCGGTTATTGATCCCAATAATGTTAGCTTGCGCTTCTAATGCTCTTTCGATTTCCCTTTCATTATGAACTTCAAAGACACTCTGAATTCCAATAATATCTGCAACCACTTTAAATTTCTTTAACTCTTCATCAGATAATATCGAAACAATTAATAAAATTGCATCTGCACCTAGAAACCTTGATTGATAAACCTGCCATAAATCTACAATAAAATCCTTCCGAAGTATAGGAATCGCTGTACTTTGTCTTACTTTAACGAGAAACTCATCCGCACCCAAAAAATAATTCTTTTCTGTAATTACAGATATTGCTTGAACCTTCGATTTAATATATTCTTTTGCAATTAATACCGGATCAAAATCATCTCTAAAGATTCCCTTTGAAGGGGATGCTTTCTTTATCTCAGCAATAATTGACATTGAATTTGATAATTTTATACTGCTAAAAAAATCAATTGTTTTATTCAAATAATTACTTTTTAAACGTTGCTTAAAGTTCATAATCGACATTTTTTGCTTTTCTTTTTCCAACTGAACTTTTTTTTGTTTTACGATATCATCTAAAATCATTTATTCCACCTCATTAAATTAATTCAAATAACCTTTTAATCATGCTTTATTTGTAAATTCAATTATTTCATTTAGTTTATTAAGTGCTTTTCCAGAATCAATTAAATAAATCGCCATATTTACACCATCTGCTATGCTTTCAACCGCTTTCCCTACATACAAAGCAGCTGCTACATTGAATACTACGATTTCTTTCTTATAAGTTTCTTTACCTTTAAATATAGATAAAATTATTTCTGCATTATCATCTGCATCTCCACCCAATAAATCTCGTGGAGCCGCGATTTTTAATCCATAAGTATCAGGATAGACATTATATGTGATTACCCTTTTTTCAATCAATTCTGCAACAAAAGTGCCAGTTGTAGTAGTAAATTCATCCATTCCATCCATTCCATGTACAACTAATGCTCTTTTGATATTTAAATTTAATAGTACATTTGCGAAAACTTGAGTTAGTTTTTCACTATAAACTCCGATTAACTGTCCTTTTGCATTTGCCGGATTTGTAAGTGGTCCTAAAATATTAAATATCGTTCTTATACCAATTTCTTTTCTAGGGGGGCCTGCATGTTTTAGAGACTTATGAAAATTCGGTGCAAATAAAAAACCAAACCCAGTCTTATTTATACAGTCTTTTACTCGGTTAGGACTTAACATGATATTTACACCAAGCTTTTCCAATACATCAGCACTTCCGCATTTGCTTGATACTGATCTGCCGCCATGTTTTGTGACTACCACGCCACCAGCACTTGAAACAATCGCAGCTGCAGTAGAAATATTGAATGTAGCCGTTTCATCTCCCCCAGTACCACAAGTATCAATACAATATTCTGTATCTACAATAACTTTTTCACACTTTAGCCTCATTACTTTTGCACACCCAGCTATTTCTTCAACCGTTTCACCTTTCATCCTAAGAGCCGTAAGAAAGCTAGCAATTTGTGCCGGAGTTGCATTTCCATCCATAATAATATTTAAAGCATTCATTATTTCAGCTTCCGACAGATCTTCTCGTTCAATAAGTTTCTTTATTACCCCTTTAAGCATTTATATTCCGCCTCTTGCTCTTGTCTTTTAAAAAATTTGCAAGCATTTTCTTTCCATCATGAGTAAGTATTGATTCAGGATGAAATTGAATTCCATATACTGAATATTCAATGTGTTTCAATCCCATTACTTCTCCGCTTTGAGTTTTGGCAATTACCTTTAATTCCTTTGGTAGTGTTTCTTTATCAACAATAAGTGAATGATACCTTCCTGCAACTATTCTTTCAGGTAACGAATCAAATATAGAGCACTCAGTATCAATCAAAATCTCCGATGCCTTGCCATGCATTAGCTCATTGGCACGAACTACTACTCCACCATAGGCTTCCCCTATTGCTTGATGTCCTAAGCAAACACCAAGGATTGGGATAGTATTTCCAAGAGTCTTAATAATCTCTATACAAACCCCCGCATCTCTTGGAAATCCTGGTCCAGGAGATATAACTATATGAGATGGTTTTTTATCTCTAATCTCGGGAACCGTTATCTTATCATTTCTATATACCTCAATATCACTATTTACTTCGCCAATATATTGATACAAGTTATAGGTAAATGAATCGTAGTTATCAATTAAGAGTATCATCGTATCTCCCTCGCTTCTAAAAGGGCTGCAAGTAATGCACTTGCTTTATTAAAACATTCCTCATATTCTTTATTAGGATCAGAATCATACACTATACCAGCTCCTGCCTGTACAAAAGCCCTATTATCTTTGTAAACAATAGTTCTTATGGTTATGCATGTATCTAAATTACCATTAAAACTAATATACCCTATTGCTCCTCCATATGGCCCTCTTTTTGTAGGCTCTAACTCATCAATTATCTCCATCGCACGTATTTTGGGTGCTCCTGAAAGTGTGCCTGCCGGAAGTATAGATAAAAGAGCATCATATAGGGTCTTATCTCTTCTTAATTTCCCTAAAATATTAGTTACTATATGCATAACATGGGAGTATCTTTCTATATGCATTAAATCTTTTACCATGATACTTCCAATCTCTGAAATTCTTCCCAAATCGTTTCGTCCAAGATCTACAAGCATCATGTGCTCAGCAAGCTCTTTTTTCATCCTTAAGTAATTCCTGCTGTAATAATTCATCTTCAGAAAGGTTCCCGCCCCTTTTTCTTGTCCCGCAATAGGACAGGTTTCAAGACTGTCCCCTTCAACTCTAACTAGCATCTCTGGGGATGAGCCAATTAATCTATAATCATCAAATTTTAAGTAATACATATATGGTGAAGGGTTAATAGTCCTCAAGGCTCTATAAATATTAAACGGATCTTCGTTAGTTTCAACCGACAATCTCTGTGACAAAACAACCTGAAATATATCTCCGTTTACAATATATTCCTTAGCCTTTAGTACGGATTTAATATATTCTTCTTTTGAAAAATTACTATTTATTTTAAGCCCCTCGTCCTCCTTGTTTTCATTTATAGATTTAGTATTTTCGTTTACTTTCCATTTACTGCTTGTTATTTCTTTATAAATATTTTTCAGTCTTTCAATTGAGCTTTTATATGTCCTTTCAATATTATTATCTGCTAACATATTCACAATAATAAATATTTTTTGTTTTAAATGATCAAACACAATTATCTCATCGGCTATCATAAAATGGCAGTCTGGAAGCTTTAAATCATCATTTGGAATATTTGGTAGGGTTTCATAAAAATCTTATCGTATCATATCCAAAAAACCCAACCGCACCGCCAGTAAATCGAGGTAGCTTCGGTAATATAGCCCCATTATACTTTAACATTAATTCTTTCAAGATCTCTACTGGATTGCCAACCTTGATATCCTTATTTCCATTTTTATCTTCAATAGAAATTTCATTATTTTGATTTTTTAGAACAATAAAAGGATTTCTTCCAATAAAAGAATATCTAGCCCACTTTTCTCCCCCCTCAACACTCTCAAGCAGAAAACAGTATTTACCATTTTCAAACCTTTTAAATATGCTAATAGGTGTCTCCATGTCTGCATATACTTCCATTGAAACAGGAATAATATTAAATTGTTTTGATAAATTTGTAACTTCCGTAAGACTAGGGTAAAACATAAAGAAGTCTCCTCTCTTCTTGACTAATATTTTCCCTAATATAGGAAAATCTATACCAGTCTAAAACTCATCTCATCTCAATAACACAAAATTGCATTAAACAATACTATTTATTTTAATATAATATATGCTGATAATCAATAGCTCTATTTTATTTCCTTCACTTATCAGTTATAATATGTAGTAAAGCTGCCTTATCTTCACAGCAGTTTTGCTTATGTTGAAAGAAGGGAAGCCACAATGACATACACTGATTTTTTTATACGCATTGTACTGTGTTTTGTGTTTGGAGGAACTATAGGGCTTGAAAGGCAATGGAGACAACGGATGGCAGGAATTCGCACAAATGTGTTGGTCTCCCTTGGTGCATTTCTATTTGTTACTTTGTCTTTAATGATAAATGATTCAAGTGCAACAAGGGTTGCGGCCCAGGTTGTCTCAGGAATAGGTTTTCTGGGTGCAGGCGTCATTATCAGGGATGGGCTTAATATCCGAGGCTTAAATACCGCCGCTACTTTATGGTGTGCTGCTGCTATTGGCACACTGACCGGCGCAGGCCTTCTGATTGAAGCTGCCGGTGGAACCGTGTTTATTCTGATAGCTAACATTATCCTCAGAAATTTTACAAAGAGATTTCAAAACAACGTTGCCATTACTGAGGAAAACGAAATTATTTATGTTTTGTGGGTCGTGTGTAAGGAAGACGTAGAGTTTCATATCCGCTCCCTTTTGATGCACATGGTACACGGCGAAAAAATAATGTTGGTCAATCTTGAAAGTACAGACGTTGATGCTAGTGTAAACAAAGTTCAGGTAAAGGCTAGAATTCTAAGCACATGTAGAAATCACGAAAGTATAGAGAAAATAGCCAGCAGAATAAACCTGGAAACAGAGATCACCTCTATCGGATGGGAAATCGAGCATTAATTAAGGCGACTTTCGCCACCTAAATGATTATAGACCATGCGCCACATTTTATAAGTAATAGCAATGTGTGTAATTTTTAATATTTTGCTCTTTTCATCTTAATATTTTGCACGTTTTAGCCTTATTTTTGGGGTAAAATTTTTTTACCTTCTTGCCAAATACTTGCTACTCTAAATTTTTAACAACATCGCAAATAGCTCGTTTGATAGTGGTGCTGTGGTGCTATATTGGTGCTACTCTTAATTGACTTAATTGCACTTAATTACTGAATTCTGAATACTTGCACCTATAGGTGCGGTATGCTATACTCTCTTTTAGCTACTAAATTAGCGTTGAAAGGAGTATAATAAATGTACAAAAAACTATTTTTTTTCTATATTATTACAATTGCTTTTATTTTTAATACTGTTATGCCAACAGCACTTTATGCCGAAACAAATCCCGATGAATACAACCCCCAGGCTGTAATAAAAATACTTGAAAAAACAGATATTTCTAATCTGAAAGCAAGATCCGAAATACTAATTGATGCTTTATCTGGTAATATATTGTTCGAAAAAAATAGTCATGAACGACTTCCAATTGCTAGTATTACAAAAATAATGTCTATGTTATTAGTTATGGAAGCTATTGACTCAAAAAAACTAAAACTTAACGATATAGTTCCTGTTAGCGAATACGCTACGAGCATGGGTGGCTCACAAGCATACCTTGCACCAGGCGAACAATTCTTAGTATCTGATATGTTAAAAGCAGTAGCAATACATTCATCCAATGACGTTACTGTTGCTCTCGCGGAAAAGCTTGAGGGTAGTGAAACCACTTTTGTTAAGAGAATGAATGAAAAAGCAAAGCAGCTAGGAATGAATGATACAAATTTCTTAGACTGTACTGGACTTACCGATGATAAGCATTACAGTAGTGCTTATGATGTTGCACTCATGTCAAGAGAAATAATTATAAATCACCCGAAAGTTCTCGAATTTACTTCAATATGGCATGATACCTTTAGAAATGGTAAGTTTTCATTAGATAATACTAACAAGCTTATTAAATTCTATCCAGGTGTAGATGGTCTAAAAACCGGCTTTACAATAAAAGCTGGTTATTGTCTATCAGCAACAGCTCTTCGAGATAAACTAAGGCTAATATCAATTGTTTTGGGAGAGCCAGATACAAACACTAGATTTGCTGAAACAAAAAAAATACTTGACTATGGATTTCTAAATTTTGAATTATATAATACAAATAAAAAAAATGAGAAAGTGGCAACAATAGATGTCTTAAAGGGCTTAGTGCCAAATGTTAATGGAGTACTAAAGAATGATGTAAATTTATCAATTATAAAAACCGCTGAAGATAAAATCACAAAGGAAATAAATGTTCCAACATCAGTTGAGGCACCAATAAAGCAAGGGCAAAAAATAGGCGAACTAGTGTATAAATTAGATAATTCTATAATCGGCAAGGTCGATATTGTAGCTGCAAATGATGTTCAAAAAGCATCCTGGCTACGCTTGCTGTTAAAAAAGATTTTAAGTTGGATTGGACTTGGCAAGCTATTATAGCAATTAAGGGCTTAACAAACCCTTAATTGCTATATGATAAATAATATGTATTATTATTCTTTTATTTCTTAGAAGGTTAAGTTGTATCTATTGTCGAATAGATATTCTTAATACATAGAATTGGAGTTGTTTTTAATGAATTTACATATACAAAATAGATTAAATAATTTATCTCCACTAAAAATAGCCCTTTTATCTATTGCTTTATTTCTAGGCATCAGCGGTATTATTTCTACTCAAATAGCATTATCAATACTTCTTTCTACAAACATTCACAAGGGAGTTTACATAAATAATATAGATATTGGTTCCCAGACAAAATCCGAGGCTCTAAAAAAAGTCACTGCTGGATTAAACGATGAAATCTCTACTAAAATCATTTCAATAAAAGCTTCAGATTACTCAAAAAATATTTCTTATAAAGATCTCAACGTTGTTTATAACATAAATAATACAATAGATCGAGCTTATAAAATAGGAAGAGAAGGTAGCTTTTTCACCAATCTATATGATATATATACAACACGGATAAACCACGTTAATATTGATCTAGATTTTTCAATTAATAATAATCGATTAGATGAACTTTCTGATATTATTTATAATAAAAGCTTGCTCCCATTCAAAAATCCTTCTTACATAGTAAAAAATGATGCTCTAATATTAGATTCAGGACATGCTGGAAAGAACATAACAAAAAGTTCTGTATCTTATGAAGTTAAAAAATTTATAAAAGAAAATAAAGATGGAGTTATTCAATTATCTGTTATAACAAAAAATATTATCCCGCTTGATTCAAACGAAATATTGCTTAAGATAAATCTAAATGTAAAGAATGCCTCTGTAAGTGTAGTAAATAATACAATAAATATTAACCCCCAGGTTATCGGTAGAAATATAGATAAAGAAGAACTAATCAAGGCATTATCTAGTATAGAGAATAAGCCTGATACTGAAAAATCAGTTAAGATAACCATTATAGAACCAAAAGTCACATCAGATACCATTAGAAAAAATCTGTTCAAAGACCGATTATCAATATTTAGCACCCAATTCTATACATCTAATCAAAATGACTATAATAGAGGTGTTAATATTAAACTTGGTTCATCAAAAATATCAGGTACTGTTTTAGCAGTAGGACAAGTCTTTTCTTTCAATGATACAGTTGGACCGAGATCTAAAGATAAAGGTTACAGGGTTGCACATGCTTATATAGGTGGTAGCATCGTTGATTCTGAAGGCGGAGGAGTGTGTCAAATATCAACAACTCTGTACAATACAGTATTGTTAGCAGATTTACCGATTGTTGAAAGATCAAACCATATGTTTACAGTTGGGTACGTTCCTTATGGAATGGATGCTGCCGTATCCTATGACAAACCGGATTTAAAGTTCAAAAATTCAACAAATTGGCCAATAAAAATAAATAGCTGGGTTACAGATGATAATAGGCTATTCTTCGAAATATGGGGAACAAATGAAAACCCAGGTAAAACTGTCGATTTTAGGCAAGAAATAACAGAGACAATCCCTCCTGAAACAAGATATACATATGATCCATATTTAGAACAAGGTGAATTAATCGTTACAAGATATGGAATGAATGGTTATGCAGTAAATACATTTAAAATTGTGCGACAAAATGGAACTGTAATAAGTAATACAGAGATGTATACAAGTAGATATAATGCTTTAAGTAAAGAAGTTACTAAGGGGATAAAAAAAAATGAGCCCCCGATCCCAGTAATTGCTATAACACCCAATATTACCCTATCGCCTAATGTTACCCTAACATATAACCCTAACTCCTAGTATAACTGCTTCACCAATCATCAATACACCACAAATTGCACAAACAACTACTCCTGCAGCTCCTGCAGCTCCTGTAAATAATTGATATATAGGTCTTCGTTGCATTTTTTCGAGATATTTGACATAAATATATCGATTTAAGAATAATATATGACTAATTGTTAATAATAATGTTGACCTCACAAAATACATTTTGACCCCCTTTACGAAGGTTAGTCTACGACTAACCTTTTTTTTATATACTGTACTGATGGTCATTAAAAAAATTATTTCCTCGGCAAGTATAATAAAAATATGTTATAATTTATATATAGGGGGTGCTAGAATGAATAAATCTATTATTAGAAACTTGCTTATTTATGGATTTATCTTTATGTTTATAACAGCTAGTCCCATCATAAATTTTGCTAAAAGTCTGCCTACAGATAATATAATTACTACTGAAGATATCCTAGGCTATTTATCTTATGATGATATAAATGGTTTTTATTTATATTGCGGTCCTGGTGTTACTTATTATTTATATGGTGATAATTCTACATGGAAGCAATTTGTTGGAATTAAAATTAAGGTTATGGGTATAGTAAGTGATACTTCAATTGAAGTTATTGATATTGAAATACCTATAGTATCATATGGGTATCTGAAGAAAATTGAAGATAGATATTCACTACTGAATTTAACGACATATGAAAGAAAATATTACTTAGCAAATAGTACGGCAGAATGGGATCCTTATGTAGGAACTGGTATGATGGTAACCGGATTAATTAAAGGTATTTATCCAGATACAATATATGTCAACAAATTACAAATTATTCCTCAGCCTAAACCACCAAAAACAACTACGACGACTATAACCACTAAAACTACTAAAACTACCAATATCAAGAAATAGTTAAATAATACCGAATAAAACTCAAGTTTTATTCGGTATTCATTCAGGTATTATTTCCCAATACAAAATTTTGAAAATATTTCATTTAAAATATCCTCACTTGTGCAATCTCCCGTTATCTGACCTAAGTAGTCTAAAGAAGCTTTAATATCAATAGTCATCATATCCAAAGGCATTCCAGAGTCATATGCTATTAAGGCTTCTTTTAGGCTTTCTATCGCTTTGTCTATTAAATCTTTATGTCTTACATTTGTAAC
Source organism: uncultured Eubacteriales bacterium (assembly GCA_963767415.1). GTDB lineage: Bacteria > Bacillota > Clostridia > Acetivibrionales > CAVYEU01 > CAVYEU01. The sequence continues at coordinate 3,183 of CAVYEU010000025.1, read as the reverse complement.
TAAATACTCATTATTTTCACTTATTTGGTTGTCGCAAAACAACTCAGTTATTTCATTTTCTATTTCTTCAATTCCAACTTCATTTCGTATAGAAGTTTCCTTTATTTTAAATCCATTAAACTCCTGCTCTATATTTTTTATCTTAGAGTCATCTACTAGATCAATTTTATTAACAATCACTATCTTTTTTTTACTCTCTAGAAGGCTTAAGATCTCCATGTCCTGATGGTCTATGCTACAGCTCGCATCAGTCATAAATAAAACTAGATCAGCCTGATTTATAGCCTCTTTAGTTCTATCAACCCCAATCTTTTCTATAATATCATCAGTTTCTCTGATACCAGCAGTATCAACAATTCTAACAGGAATTCCGTTTATATTTATATATTCCTCTATAATATCTCTTGTTGTTCCTGCTATTTCAGTAACAATTGCTTTGTTTTTTCCAACAAGCCTATTTAAAAGTGATGATTTACCAACATTTGGTCTGCCTACTATTATTACATTTATACCCTCCCTGATAACCCTTCCTTTTTCGAATCCATCTAATGCTTTCTCTAATCTATTCCTTATCTCAGCTATTTTCTCTAGCACAAATTCGCCTGTCACCTCCTCTATATCATGGTCGGGGTAATCGACAGTTACCTCAATTCTAGCAATTATTTCAATTAAGCTTTTTCTAATATCTTTTATTTTTCTTGAAAGACTTCCTTCTAATTGATTAACTGCAGCTTTATTACTTTCTAGCGTTTTAGCATTTATTATGTCAATCACAGCTTCAGCTTGAGATAAATCTATCCTTCCATTTAGAAAGGCTCTCTTTGTGAATTCACCAGGTTCAGCGATTCTGGCACCATATTTCACAGTAATCTCTAGTATCTTTTTTATAACTACAATGCCCCCATGGCAATTTATTTCAACAATATCTTCCTTTGTAAATGTATTTGGAGCACACATTTTTGTGATTAGAACTTCATCAATTACACAGGCATCATCAATTATTTTACCGTAACTAATTGTATGTGATTTTATTCCTTCAAAATCTTTTCTCCCTCTAAACATTTTGCCCGCAATCAAAAATGCTTCTTTACCACTAATTCTTATTATTCCTATACCTCCCTTCCCTAAAGAAGTTGATATAGCCACAATCGTATCTTCTATAAACATAATATCCTCCTAAAGTGACAGGTGACGGTTCTTTTGACAGGTGACAGTTCTTTTAGTGACAGGGGACGGTTCCTTGACACACAGCTGTGTGTCAAGGAACCGTCCCCTGTCACTAACAGCTGTGTGTCAAGGAACCGTCACCTGTCACTAAAAGAACCGTCCCCTGTCAAAAGAACCGTCACCTGTCACTTTTATTTTAAAGTAATAACAACTTTTCTATTTGGGTCATCACCATAACTATATGTTTGCACATATTTATGATTTTGTAGTGCTTCATGGATTATTCTTCTCTCTAATGAAGTCATTGGTTCTAATGTAATATTTTTCTTATATTTTATAACCCTCTCTGCCAATTTATTTGCTAATTTAATTAAAGATATTTCTCTCTTCTCTCTGTAATTCTCAATATCAATAATAACTTTTTTATAATTTTCTTTATTTTTATTAATAGCTAAATTAGTAATATACTGCAAAGCATCAAGAGTCTCACCTCTTCTACCGATTATTATCCCTATTTCGTCTCCGCTGACTTTTAAAACTACTGCTTTATCATCTTCTTCTACTTCAATATCAGCCAAAACTCCCATCTTTTCAAATATTTCATGTAAATATTTTTTTGTTCTTTCTCCACAAGTTTCAACAACAGTAACTTTCACTTTAGCCATCTTACTTCCAATGATACCGAAGAGTCCCTTACTGCCCTCTTCAATAACTTCAATATTTACATTCTCTTTTTTAACTTGTAACTCTCTTAATGCAGCATCAACCGCATCATTTACTGTTTTACCTATTCTTTCTATACACTGAGTCATTTAATTAACTAGCACCTCCTTCTTTTTGTTAAAGATAAATTTATTCACAAATTTTGTTTGAATTATTTGAAATACTGATCCCACTATCCAATACAAACCTAAACCTGCTGGGAATTGGAATCCCATCACTAAAGTTATCAACGGAGCCATATACATCATGCTCTTCTTCATTGGATTATTATCATCGTTTTGAAGCATATTTGGAGTTGTCATCATCTTTGTTGATAAATAAGTAAACAGTGCTGCTAATACTGGTACGACTAATAAAGGTAAATATATATGCCAATTCGATCCAAAAAGATCAGATGTGTGATAGCTTGGTATATGTCCCAAATTAATGCCCATGAAATTAAGACTTCCTTTAAGATCCATTAATTTACTAACTAATCCATCATTATGCAACACACTAGTTGCAATATTATTAGTTATGCTATTTAGAACCTTAATTTCAACATAACCTGCATTTACAGGAATATCTAATGCCTTTGCTAATTCCGGTATATTTTCACCCATATGCAATATACTAGTAATCGGTCTTGATATTACAAAAAATAGTCCAAATAATATTGGCATTTGAACTAGTGTAGGCAAGCAACCACCTGCAGGGTTGAAACCCTTTTCTTGATATAACTTTATCATCTCAGCATTTAGTTTCGTTTTATCATCCTTATACCTTTTTTGTATTTCTTGTATTTGTGGTTGTAATTCTTGCATTTTTTGCGTTGAGCTAAATTGTTTGATCGTTAACGGCAAAAGTATAAGTTTTATTATTATAGTAAATATAATTAAAGCTACTCCATAGCTATGAAAAGCAAAATTGCTATAAATATAGTATAATAATTGACCTAACGGCTCATAAATATAATTCATTTAATCCCTTCTCTACTATTTAATTGGATCATATCCACCAGGATTAAAAGGATTACATTTTAATATTCTTTTTATAGACATAAATCCACCTCTTATCAAACCATACTTTTTAAATGCATCGATTGCATAATAAGAACACGTTGGATAGAACCTACAACTTGTCCTCACTAGTAATGGAGAAATAAATATCTGATATGATTTTATAAAAAAAATAAATAATTTCTTCATAAGAAATCCTATTAATCCTTATTCCAAACGGCTAATTTTTTAAATAAATACTTCATTTCCTTTTTAACAGTGTAATAATTCGGTAATTCTTCAGTACGCCTAACAA
>CAVYEU010000024.1:0-32763 GCA_963767415.1 uncultured Eubacteriales bacterium | reverse complement strand
GTAGACGCCATGCAGTGCAGTGTCTATCCGCTCCAGATCGTCGGACAACATTCCGACATAGCCTGACCATTCCTGGCCAAGCGTCAGCGGGGTGGCGTCCTGCATATGAGTGCGCCCGATCTTGACGATATCGTCCCATTCAATCGCTTTCTTGTCGATCGCATCGCGCAAAGAGCAATACGTAACTGAACGAAGTAGAGGACATAACCGACGTATTGCTTATTCTCTACTTCAAGTACACAGCTTTCATCTTCTAGCCTTTCTTGAACTTTTCCACCTAATGAGACAAACACATCTGTTGAAAGTACTGGCTTTTTTAAAAGCACTTCATTCCAGTTTTTAAAAAGAACATCTATTTTCCCATAATAGTATTTCCAAATTTGACCTTGTCCATTAAACTCCCCTATATAAGTTCTATCCTCTGAATCCACTCCAAGTAAACATATTCTTCCTGATAGCAATACTTGATTTGTTGTTCCCTTTGCATTACTTCTAATATAGATTTTATCATTTTCCTGGTATAATAAATTATCCGCATACATAGTCTCGAATATTTTTGTGTTAATATTCGTTTTCATAATATAAGCCATTTGCTCCATTATATTAAATCTATAAATAATAGCATCTTTATCATTAACTTTTACTTTTGTATAAACAACATTGGTTAAAGGAGAAAGAACAATATCCAAAACCTCTGATTCATACGTACCTTTAGTCATTATTCTAGGATAGTCCTTTTCAATATTTGAGCTGGCATCATACGTAAACACTTGTACTCCTCTGCCTTCATCATCATTTATTTTTACAGCATAAATCAAAATGTTTCTATCCGGCAACCATTTGAAAAAGTTTATGTCATCCTCACCATGATTTATTATTTTTACTACTTTTTCATTGATAACATCAAAAACTTCCAATTTTTCATTGGAATAATATCCGACAAAAGAAGCATCATACGATAGTTTAATTCTATTTGCACCTGAAGGAATTTCTATTGATACCTCATCATTCTCTTTTTTATCAAATACATTGTAGTCGGTTAAAACAATATGATTCTTTCTACCCTCAGCAAAAAAATTATCAAAGTACATAATCACAATTAATTGAATTAAAATTGATAAAATCATCCATTTATATATTCTTACTAAAACCCTCATTTTTTATCCCTCTTCCGCAAGTATGATTAAGAAATAATCATTAAGCTAATTTGAAACATAGAATACCGAAGGAACAGCTCTTTCTCCCAACGCATCAGATGGAATATTAATGATCTTCCCATTATAATACATTGTTGTTGAAGAACCTCCATCTAAATTAGAAGCATTTATTGCTTCATTTTTTAGTAATATATCTTGAACATCTCTTAGTGTAGCGCCTAAAGATTTTAGACTTCTCCCATCAATAGTTAAAAACAATATACTGCCATCTTCTCTTTGACCTATAGCTGTACGAGGTGCTATCCCCCATCCACCATCCCCATTTTTTATTGTAGGTTTGCCATTAATTATAAGAGGAGGACCGAAACTAACAGCTTCTTTAATCTTTGCTTTCTTCAACTTTTCAAGCGAATGTTTACCAACAATCAACATTCCATCTTCGGTTATTGCAACAGTTTCTTGCTTGGCACTTTCATCATTTAATTGATTATATATAAGTTTCTTGTCATGAATTAAAAATCCCATTGGAGCCCCACCAGTACCTGCCCAATGTGTATCCATAAATCCTCCCGCATTTATCGCTGCACTGGCACCATTTCTTTTAGCAATTGTGCTAGTCGTTTCTCCAGCCTTTGGCATCTGACTTGAATATCCAATTAAAACTCTGGTTGGATCATATATAATCATCAACTTACCTACAAATCCCTCACCTTCAATGTTGTATATATTTAGCTTATTAGTATGATTAGCTTTAAAATTTATTGATTTTATTTCATCCGTTCCCTGATCAATAGAATCTTTGGCAAAATTCCTCTCTAATATTCTAAAAATTGCTTCATCAGATAAAAACATTTTTGCTATATATTGATGATTCAATGTATTATATGATGCACCAACTAGTGTTCTTTTAATATTTTCAAATGGACCATAAAATATTAATATCGGCATAAACACTATTAAAAATATTACTTGAAATATTATAAAAATAATTAACTTTCTAATCGGTTTATTGATTTTTTTTAACTTTGTATTTTCCAAAACTTAACTTCCTTCCTAATTTTTTATTGTCAATTCATAATATATTATAATGCTTTTTGTAAAGTTATAAATATTTTTTTTGTTTTTTTATAAAGTAAATTTAATAATTTTAAAAATACTTTTCACAAGACAATCATTTATGATATAATAAAAATTGTTAAGTCTTTTAATATCAATAGCTATTTTTTTTGAATTCATTTAATTCTTAAGTACCAGTATTTAATTCGATCTTTTGTTTTGTGTTATTTATTGCATATTTGTATAATACTATATCAATAAAACTATAATACAAGGAGGGTTATTATGTATCTTTTAGGTAAACTTACTGTTACCGCTGTAATACCAGATAAGTTAAATAGATTAAAAGATATCGCACTTAACCTATGGTGGTCATGGAATTCCGATGCAATAGATCTGTATAGAGAAATTGACTTGATCTTATGGGAAAAGCTTGGCAAAAATCCTATTAGATTTCTTAAAGAAGTAAACAGAAAAAAAATCGATGAAAAAATAAATGATGAAGGGTATATGAAAAAATATCATGAAATCACAAAAAGATTTGATGCTTATTTATCAAATACAACAGATACCTGGTTTAATAAAAACCACCCTGCATATAAAAATAATAGTATTGCTTATTTTTCTGCTGAATATGGTTTAAATGAAGTCTTGCCAATATATTCAGGTGGTTTAGGTGTTTTATCTGGTGACCATTGTAAAGCAGCAAGTGATTTGGGAATTCCGTTTACTGCAATAGGGCTGTTTTATAAACAAGGTTACTTTAGCCAAAGAATAAACCGTGATGGCTGGCAAGAAACAAACTTTACAGATCTAAACGTTTCTCATTTGCCAATTAAACCTGCCTTTAAAAATGGCAGGGAGGTATTTATTAATGTAGAACTCCCAGGAAGGGTTGTATATGCAAAAGTCTGGGAGGTAAAAATCGGACGTATTTCATTATATTTAATGGATACTGATATTGAACAAAATAATGAAGTAGATAGAACATTAACCGCAAGACTTTATGGGGGAGATCAAGAAACAAGAATTCAACAAGAAATCTTTTTAGGTATAGGTGGCGTTCGAGTTCTGGATGCTTTGAAAATCTCTGCCTCTATATACCATATGAATGAGGGACACTCATCTTTCTTAGGGCTTGAATTAATAAGAAAATTAGTCCAAGAAAAGGGGCTTCATTTTAATGAGGCTAAGGAAGTTATTGGATCATGCGTTGCATTTACAACGCATACACCTGTCCCTGCGGGAAACGATGTATTTTCATTAGAAATGATTGATAAATACTTTAGCAATTATTGGAACTCACTTGGTATTAATAGGCACGAATTTTTAGATCTTGGATTAAAAATTGGTAACCATCAGAACTTCAACATGACTGTATTAGCTCTAAGTATTGCAGGACGAAAAAATGGTGTTAGCAAATTACACGGAGCAGTTTCTCGTAATATCTTTAGCAATGTTTGGCCAGGAATACCTGAGCCGGAGATACCAATCACTCATATTACAAACGGCATTCATACCCTAACATGGTTATCTCCAAGTATTAGACATCTGTATGACAAATATCTGTCTAAAGATTGGATTGAAAAAATCTTTGATCCAAGTATTTGGAATGATGTTGATAAAATCCCCGATGAAGATCTTTGGAAAACTCATAATGTCTTAAAAGTAAAGATGATTGATTTTATTAGAGACAGAATAAGAAATCAAAGAATATTAAATGGAGAATCAATAGAAAGGGTACACGAAGCTGATTCCCTACTTGACTCAGACGCACTTACGATAGGCTTCGCTAGAAGGTTTGCAACTTATAAAAGAGCAACTCTGATATTTAGAAACATTGCAAGAATACAAAAAATACTAAACAGTAAAGATATGCCTGTTCAAATAATTTTTGCAGGAAAAGCTCATCCTGCAGATGGGCCTGCTCATGACATTATTAAAAATATTCATGACATTGCAAAACAAGAAGGATTTGTTGGAAAAGTTGTATTAGTTGAAAACTACAATATGACATTAGCAAGAAATATGGTTCAAGGTGTTGATATATGGTTAAATAACCCACGAAGGCCTTTAGAAGCAAGTGGTACTAGCGGTCAAAAAGTAAGTATAAATGGAATAATCAATTTTAGTGTCCTTGACGGCTGGTGGTGTGAGGGCTTTAATGGAAATAACGGTTGGGCAATTGGTGATGATACCTTCTATGGAGACGAAAATTATCAAGATAATGCAGATAGTGAATTTATATATAATACTTTAGAAAAACAAATAATTCCTATATTTTTTGATAGAAATGAAAAAGGCATCCCAACTAAATGGTTAAAAGTTATGAAGGAATCCATAAAATCTTTGACGCCAGTTTACAGTACTCATAGAATGGTACAAGAGTACACATTATCAACGTACCTGCCTTTAATCGCAAGGTACAATAAAATTTCAGAAAATAAATTCCGCATTGCAAAAGATTTATGTGAATGGAAGTCAAATATTGAAAAAAATTGGCCACAAGTGCAAATAATTTCAGACAAAACAATGAATCAACTTAAGGAACATAATTGTATTTCAAATGAACCATTTAAAATCTCAACAACAGTATACTTGGGAAGTATTGATCCAAAGGATGTTTGTGTTGAGCTGTACTATGGAACACTTGACAAAAATAACACAATTAATGATCCTGAAATTATTGAACTATCAGTTGTGGAAAAATCAGATATCGGCACTTATAGATATTCTACCAATATTGCGCTTCCTGAAGGTGGAGAATATGCCTATACCTTCAGAGTCATCCCTACCCATAAAGACCTGGCCGATAAATTTGAAACCGGTTTAATCAGATGGGTAGTACAGTAGAGAAGATAAAATAACGATAAAAAGAGGGAAAAGACCTTGTCTTTTCCCTCTTTTTTATCGTTATTTTATCTTCTCTACTCTCCCGTAGACTCCCCCACCTCCGGCTTCTAGGTGAAGCTTACCTTCACGACCTAATATTATTTTTTGTGCAATATCAGTCTTTACAACAGTGGCTAAATCATCAAATGAAGCATCATGAAGTATTTTCATTTCAGTACCAAAATGGTCAATCAGATTTTTTATTGTCTTTGGACCAACTTTAGGTATAAACTCTAGTGGTATTTGATAATTGTATGGTGGTCTATTGTCCATATAAGGAATATTCCTATCCTTTATAACATCTAATCTATCCAAAGCTCCAACCACTATAGAATGTTTTGCTTCCACGGGACATTTCAAAACGGGTGGATCATTTTCTATAACTCTATCACAGTCTAAGCAGTATGATCTATTATACTTCCCAAGTTTCGGATTCAATCCATAATTTGCAACGATTCGACGTGTTTCAAGGCCTTTAAGTGCTTTTATTACTTCATTATAACTTGGCTTTTGCATTTCAAATATATTGTACTCCCTACCAATTTTAGGTAGTGAATGGGCATCTGAATTACTAATAAATGATTTATTGTCAAGTTCACTCATTTGGCTTGCCATCATAGAATCAGCGCTTAACCCCAATTCTACTGCTGGTATTTTATCAAAAGACTCCTGATTGAAAATCTCATGTAGTGATTTACAACAGTTGCCATAAAAGCTTTTATGAGGTGTAAACACATGTGAGGAATAAGTACTCCCCCATGGTGATCAACAATATTAAATAGCTCTTGTTCCGTTAACTTGCTCATAGTAGAATTGGATCGTATATTGGTAATATATTTATTCATTGATGAAGAAAATTCTTTAAGATGATTAAAGGTCGCAAAAAAGCATAAACAATGTGCACTTCCTCCTTTTTTCTCATGTGTCTCAATTTCCGCACCAAGAATAATTATTTGTTTCTCGCAAAAACTCATTCCACAATCGCTCAGTTCAACTAACTCTCCACTTTGAACCATCTTTTCAATATCCTCGATGACAAACGGTGATATACAGTCAACAGCTCCAATTACATCTATACCTTTCTTATGATATGACTCATAAGTAACATTTTGAATAGTTAGATTATTTGCTGTCGCCTTTTTTATCTCCATTCCCAAAGAAGATCTACCTATATGAACATGGAGATCAACATAATATCTATTCACAAGCAATCACCTACTTATTTTTTTTATTCTAAGGACTCAATGAACCCTTAGGATATTATAGTACACATAAATTCTTATCAATGAATACTTGAACTTTATTTTTTGTTGAACAAGCTTGATTTTAGTGCTATAATGTTTTTGTAGAAGAATAATGTTCTATAAGTTTTTAGGAGGACATTCAATGGATTACTTATTATCTCTAAAATGGTTAATTAGTGTTAGTTCATTTTTAATGATAACTATAATGGCACTTACAATAATTAATCTAGCAAGGACTATTTATTTCAAAATATCATTAGGAAAATTGTTATCTCAGGTTAAAGAGATTAATACTAATGCAGATTTTATACTCGGAATAGCTTGGGGAATTACAGCTGTTATTGATCTTATTCGTTTAATATATTCTCACTCAAGAATTTCACCTTTTTCAAATTTCATTACTTACGGAATTTTAGCAGCTATTTCTTTAATCCAAAGCAAATCTATTGTAGAAATTCGTAAATTTGGTATTATAACAAGATACGGTCATGTTAAATGGGAAGATATCAAAAATTATAGTTGGAGTGAAGATTCTAGTATAATCAGTTTTTCACTAAATAAAAAACTTTTTAAGAACCTTAATATTTCTATTAAACCAGAATATTGTCGTGAACTAAAAAATATATTAGAGAAACACGTAGCATAAGAAGACAAGGGGTAGGGGAGTGACAGGGGACGGTTCCTTGACACACAGTTGTGTGTGGGAAAAGAACCGTCCCCTGTCACTCCCCGTCCCCTGTCATCAGTACCCACATCCTCTTGTTACTTTTTTATGTTTTTATACATTCCAGCTTGCCATATATGATTTTTGTTCCTCTGTTAAAGCGTCTATCTTTAATCCCCAAGCTTCTAGTTTCATTTGTGCAACCCTTTGATCAATATCAAATGGTACATCAATTACCTTGTTCTCTAAATTTTTGTAGTTCTTGACAATATACTCAGCAGATAATGCTTGTATAGCAAAACTCATATCCATAATTTCTACTGGATGTCCATCTCCAGAAGCAAGATTTACCAATTTTCCCTCTGCCAGTATATTTATCCATTTACCATCTTTCATTTTGTATCCCATTATATTTTTTCTTTTGTTCTTTTTTCTCAACCGAAAGCTTTTCAAGCTCGGTATACATATTTCAACATCAAAGTGTCCTGCATTACATAAAATAGCACCATCTTTCATAGCTTCAAAATGTATACCATGTATGACTTTAGTACATCCTGTCACTGTTATGAATAAATCTCCAATACTTACAGCTTCATCCATAGGCATAACTTTATATCCATCCATAATCGCTTCCATAGCTTTTATAGGATCAATTTCACAAACAATAACACTTGCCCCAAATCCTTTAGCTCTCATCGCAATTCCCTTGCCACACCATCCATATCCCACTACAACTATTTTACCAGCAACAATTAAATTTGTTGTCCTATTTATTCCATCCCAAACCGATTGCCCCGTCCCATATCTATTGTCAAATAGATACTTACAAAAAGCATTATTTACAGCAATCATTGGAAGTTTCAGCATTTTATCTTTTTCCATAGCTTTTAATCTCATTACACCTGTTGTCGTTTCTTCACAACCTTCCATAATGTGAGGCAATAAAGTAAGTTTTTTATTATGTAATATATTGATCAAATCTCCACCATCATCAATTATAATATTTGTTTTATACCCTAATGTTCGAAGTAAATGTCTCTTTATCTCTTCTTCAGACGCATTATACCAAGCGTATACATCTATCCCGCTTTTTGCGAGTGAGGCTGCTACATCATCTTGCGTTGAAAGCGGATTGCTTCCTGTAATTGACACTTCCCCACCACCAGCTGCAATAAGTTTTGCTAAACACGCTGTTTTCGCTTCTAAATGAACCGAAATTGCAACTCTTATACCTTCGAAAGGTTTCGTTCTAACAAACTCCTCCTCTATTTTTCTAAGAATCGGCATATTCTTTTTGGCCCATTCTAGCTTTTGATCTCCCAATGGTGCTAGCCCTATGTCACGTACTTTGTAAGACATTCTTATCACTCCTTTATTATAATTTAATTTTCCATGCCTCAATTATTCCCTTAACAAGATTCGTAAATTTCTTTTCAATTTCTTTTGCAGTCCTTATTACTTCTTCATGGTTTAAGGGTTGATCCAGTAATCCAGCTGCCATGTTAGTAATACAAGAAATACCCAAGACCTTCATTCCACAATGATTCGCTACAACTACCTCTGGAACTGTTGACATGCCAACAGCATCAGCACCCACTATTCCACATAACCTAATCTCAGCAGGAGTTTCATACATTGGACCTTGTGAATATATATATATTCCCTCTTTAATACTTACATTTTGTGATACTGCTATTTCTTTTGCCATTTGGATAAGGTCTTTACTATAAGCTTTACTCATATCAGGAAATCTTGGACCAAATTCACAAATATTTTTTCCCCTTAAAGATGAAGGAGCAAAACACCCGATATGATCCTTAATTATCATTAGGTCTCCAGGTACAAATAACTTATTTATACCTCCTGCTGCATTTGTAACTAAAATATTGTTTACACCTATCATCTTTGATACTCTAACAGCCATAGTAACCTGTTGCATCTCATAACCTTCATAGTAATGAAATCTACCTTTCATTGCTATAATAGGACTCCCTTCGATTCTTCCAACAACCAATACTCCAGCGTGTCCCTCAACCGTTGAAACCGGGAAATTCGGAATCTCTTCGCATTTAATCTCTACCTTCTCCTCGATCTCATCTGCTAAAGAATTAAGCCCAGATCCTAAAATAATTGCTATTTCAGGTTTGATAGATATCTTTGACTTAATAAACTCTGCTGCTTCAAATATTTTAGAAAAATAATCATTCGACATTTCAACCTCCTCATAAGCTATTTAAGATATATCATTTTGTATATTATACCTAATATACTTAAAAATTGCCATACCTATCCCTTGAGAATTTTCGCTTTCTTCAAAACTTTCAAAATTTGCTACTTCTCAATTATATATATAAAGTGTATAATTTAATTAAGAACATATTAATTCTGATAAGAAATTAGGTGATTACTATGAAAATCGAAAAAGTTAATGAAAATAAGATAAAAGTTACAATTACACTTAATGACCTTGAAGAGCGAAATATCGATGCTACTACTCTATCATATAATTCACCTGCCGCACAAGAGCTATTTTGGGACATGATGGAGCAAGCTGAATTGAAGTATGGATTTAATACTTCCGATGTACAGTTATGTGTTGAATCTATTCCTGATGTAGAACAAGGCTTTATTGTTACCATAACCAAGCTAAATGATCTAGAGGATTTTGAGTCAATACACAAATATATTAAGAATAAATACAGAAAAAATGATCTACGTATTAAAAGGAGAAGTAAGAAACTGTTTTTACCAATAGCTATTTATGCTTTTAGTTGTGTTGATGATCTAACTAGTTTAAGTGGTCAATTGATAAACATATATTCAGGAGACAGTACACTTTTTAAGTGTAGCAACATTTATTATTTGATTCTAACCAAAAACAATCTATGCATTGAAAATGTTAGGCAATTCGAGTCAATATTAAATGAGTATGGGAAGAGAATAATTAACGTGAACTTCTATGAAGGCTATCTAAATGAATATGGTACAAAAGTTATAGAATACAACGCTATACAGATTATAAATGAGTTCTATTAGACAAACGTTAATTAAAAATAAAGAGGATAAATAAAAATTAGCAAGTGTTAATTTTTATTTATCCTCTTTATTTTTAATTAAATTTTCGATGAAGCTTATTCGTCATTATTAAACAAAAGGTCATATCTTTTTAAGATATAACCTTTTGTTTTAGCTATATTTGTAATCTAATTATTAGCTTACAGGTTTGTATAATACTATTAATGCTCTATTTAAATCTTCTTTAGATGGCTCTTTATTAAAAGATGGATCTTTATTAAACTTTTTTTGTTGTTCTAATATATCAGATAGTACTTTAGGTAGTAAAGTATTAACTATCATTTTAGGTAGTGAAGGAACATATTTTGCGATTAAGGTTTCTTGTAGATCTGCATTTCCTAAATTTGACGAATCTGGTATTACTAAAACAGGGTGCTCATTTTTTAACTGATTCCAAGATTCCACAAGACTTAATCTTTCTTCTTCAACCACAGATCTTCTTGTACTCACTGCTTCGGCTTTTTTAGCTACTGCAGCTACTTCGGCTTCTTTAGCTTCTTTAGCTTCTTTAGCTTCTTTAGCTTCTTTAGCTTCTTTAGCTTCTTTAGCTTCTTTAGCTTCTTTAGCTTCTTTAGCTTCTTTAGCTACTGCAACCACTTCGGCTTCTTTAGCTACTGCAGCTGCTTCGGCTTTTTTAGCTACTGCAGCTGCTATTGGTACTGTTGAAGTGCTTGAAGCTCCTCTATTCTTTTTTATAAAGAGACTAGAAATATCAGCGGCAATTGATCTTATTTGGTCACCAATTGATCTTATTTTGTCACCAATTGATTTTATTCCATCCCAAATTGAAGCAAAAAAATTTTTAAAAAATTTTTTAATATTGTATATTAGTGTTTGTTTTTTTCTCCTACTAAAACTTAGGTCTTGTTCTCCGAGTTTTTGTGCTCTTTTTTCTAATTCCTTAATACTTACAAGAGAACTTTCATGCTCTTGTTCTTTTGGTTTTTTGTGCCATAATCAATCCCTCCAAAATTTTATTATTTTTCAACTTATTCTATAACAGAATAACCATTTAATAATCGTTTTATTATAAAACTAATATAACTTAATAAAAAGATATTTACTATTTTTGTGGTCTTACCTAGCTAGTTTTTCCATTTCTAATAATATACGAATATTTTATTTTAATCAATACCTTCTTAAAATTTTTGATTATTATGTAATATTATGGCAATGATATAATGACCCACTTAAGTCTACCCAATAAAATAGTCCTTTAATTCTTGCTGATCTTCTTTTGTAGAAACTGTTATTATATAGTCTGATTCTTTGATAACAGTATATCCATTTGGTATAATTACTTCTTCTTCTCTTATTACTGATATTATTATGCAATCCATTGGAATATCAATATCTTTTAATGCCTTATTGTATACAGGTGAGTTTTTACTTATCATTATTTCACTTAACACCAGTTTCCCACTTTTCAACTTCATAAGTGTCTTCATACCTGAATAGTCTATTTCTTGCTCAATAAGATCAGCTATTATTGATGTACTACTTACTGCAAAATCTACGCCTAAACGTTCAAATACATCAATATTTTTTGGATTGTTCACACGTGATATTGTTCTTTTAACCGCATAATTTCGTTTTGCTAATTGGCATGAAATTAGATTTATCTCATCCTTCCCAGTAACTGCAATAAATATTGTGGTTTTTGAGACTTCAGCCTCTGTTAATATCTCGATGTCTGTTCCATCTCCATTTATTACAAGTATATTAAGCTCAGTTGCTATCTGTTTGCATAGTTCTTTATCCGGCTCAATAACAACTATATGATGTTTATATGGTAATAAAGTCTTCACAAGATAGTATCCAATTTTCCCTCCACCAACTATAACAATATTCAAAATATTTCTCCTTCCTTAAGGGCTTGTCAAGTAATAACTATACCAAGCATTTCGATTAAATTTTAGTTTAGCTGCGTTGTCGTCAGTTACAATAAAGCAATTATTGCGCCTTCCTCCGCCTTGCTAAACTAAAATTTAATTCGAAATCAGATGGCACATTTATTACTTGACAAGCCCTAATCCACCCTTTTAGTAATTATTAAGGCATCTCCTTTTAACAACTTCATATTCGGGGTAGGAAATAAAAAGTTTTTATCTCTTACTATACCGAAAAGGCCCGAATCGGATTCGAAAACCATATCAGAAACCTTTTTATTCATATCTTCATCAGTAATATCACATTGTCTAAATGAAAAAACCATGTTTCCAATTGTATGCCTATATACAGCTTTTTCAATTAAAAGCATGCTACGGATAATGTCTACAGTTATATTTGTGGGACATATAGTCTTTAGACCAAAGTGATGGAATATGTGTTCGCGACTAGGATTGTAGATTCTTGCTAATACTCTTGGTACCTTAAATATCTCTTTTGCAACTTGACTTACCATAATATTTATATTGTCTTCAGGCGTTACAGCTGCAATAGCGTCAGCATTCTCGATGCCAGCCTGCTTTAGTACATCTTTATCGATTGGCACTCCTGTTATAGTCATCCCTCTAAAGTCATCTCCGATTGACTTAAATGAATTTCTATTTTGATCAATTATTACTACATCATGTCCTTCATTTGACAAAACTTTAGCAAATCTTGAGCCAACTTTACCACATCCAACAACAATAATATACAAATTACATCACTTCCTCTTTGGTTTATGCTAAATTTATTTCATCCTGCTTGATTGAAGAAGATGATTTGAATTTTTTTGTACAGTTTCGACCGCTTCTTTTAGCTTCATATAAGGCATCATCAGCACTTCTTAAAAGCTCGCTTTCTGTATCCCCACACTCTGGATACGAAGACACACCAAAACTTACATTTACCTTAGCTGAAACAACACCATCTTTAATCTGCATCTTTTCGATTTGGCTTCTTAATGACTCAACTTTTTCAAAAGCATCGTCAATTTGAGTTTTTGGAAATATAATAATAAATTCTTCTCCCCCAAATCTAGCTATAATCTCACCATCTTTAAGATTAGTTTTTACCAATTTTGCTACATTCTTAAGAACAATATCTCCAAATAAATGTCCATATGTATCATTAAATTTTTTAAAGTAATCAATATCAAATATTGCAATTGATAATACATGTCCTTGAGATTTCGCCTGCTCAAATTCCTGATTAAATTTCTCATGAAAAAACAATCTGTTATAAACGTTTGTCAACCCATCTCTTGAAGCCAAAATATGCATTTTTTTGTACAGTGTTGCATTTTCAATCGCTATACTTACTTGTTGTGCTATAATGTCTAATAGCCTTAAATGCTCATCTTGAAAGGCATCTACTATAACATGCTCAACCAGAACCATTCCTAATTTTTGGACTTTGGATATCAAAGGAATACATATAAAAGAATTTGTATTCCTCCCTTGTGTAAAACTATAAACTTTATAATCTACATTGTTCTCAATTATAGCCTTCTTTTTATTTAAGACTTCTAGAATAACAGGAACATTTATATTTTGGTTAAGATTATTAATTTCTTCCTGATTCCGAATACTTGTTGTATTAACCTTCAATCTTTTCTCTTCTTCATCATAGAGAATTATTGTAGAATTGCTTACACCCATAACACCGATTATAATGTCATTAACATGCCTTAATAAAACTTCAACATCGAGAATAGAACTAATAGCATAGGATATCTGCTGTAAAGTAAAGAACTCTGCTATGTTACTACTCAATTTCTGATTTGATTGCTCAAGCTTTAAATTAGCCTCTTTTGACTTTTCATAATTTTCTTGAATTTCTTTTTGAACCTGTTCTATCTGAGCATATTTATCTTCAAGCTCATCAATCAAATGTTTGTTCTTTTTATCGCTTTCAACCCTTTCTCGATTAGTCTTTTCCTTAACTATAATCATTAACAAAATATATCCTACATCTTGATATATATTTAAGTAGTTAGATTTACTACCAGATATAATATCTAGAACTAATATTTTAACTGCATAAGCAATTATTATAATCCATAAAAATTTTATAAATAGTAACTCGTATTTTTGGTTTTTATTCATCATAAAATCATCCTTCTTTTTTTACATTTTAGTATTTTCCCAGTAAATATCTATCTCGTCTCCTGACTTTAATGCATCTGTAAATCCCGCTTGCTTTCCGTTTAATTTCAATACTATATTACCTTGAGGTTTTGATACATCAAAGTCAATATAATTAAATATATCTACAAAAATATGCCTACTTTTATCACTTTTTATTGTTTTCTTTTCACCATTTACAGTTATTATTAATTCTGTTTCGTATTTCTTATCAAAATTATTAGTATTCTCCATTTCTATCTCCTCCATTATATTATAATTTTGTTTTTCATAGTCTTCATCACTTATATTTTTTATCGAATCTATATTATAATTAAACACTTTGATTTTTTCGATCTCAGACTTTAAAGTCTGCAAATTCATATTAATATTTTTACAACTTACATTATCTAAATCTTTCAATTCATATGAAGCATTAACTAACTTATCATTAACATAAATATCGACATTTTCATAATTCATTTCATTCGATCTTAATAATTCTTCTACAGAATCTATTTCATGAATATGGACAATATCACCTTCTTCTATTTTTGAATCTACCCCAGCAATTTTACCATTAATATAGATTTTAGTATCAATATCAAACTTTTCATTGTTTAATAAGATTTTACCAACCCTCATATTCTTTACATAGTCTGAAACTTTCAATTCAGCATTTTTCCCATCTTCAGCAGGAATAATCTTTATAGTATCATCTGATCTTATTATCGTGTCCAGACTGCCAAGTTCATCATTTACAAATATTTCTGCAGCCTTTCCATATTCACCTTTTTTTACTTTCTTTACTCCATTTAGCTCAAAGTTAATACTTTTACCAGAACGTCCAATTAACTCATTCGGGTTAAACCCAATCAATATTAATGCATCTGCTACTACAAGCTGTTTTGAATTGAATAGTCTTACTCTCGTTCCATTTACAGTAACGTTTAAGAAATCACCCCTTTCTCGGATTAAAGATGAAACGGCAATACCAAAAGGTGTAATTCCCTCAGGGCCATTTAAAATCTTTCCTGTATAATTAATATTTTTTATAACTTTTATATCTTTAACAACTACCCTTTCTTTTGGTAATTGAATATAATTTGAAATAAATTCGGTCAACCCAGGAATTTGACTGCCTCCACCGATTAAGAATACTGCGTTGGGTGCTTTACGATTGTACTCCAATATCTTAGCCGCAATAGTCATAGCCAGTTGCTCAATTAGAGGATTCAAAACCTCCAAGATTTCTGAAACCTTGATATTCTGATTTATTCCTAAAATATCTTCAAAACTTATAGTTTCAATTTTTTCAGACAATGATATTTTTATTTTTTCAGCTGTATTAAAATCAACCAAATAGTGTTCTGTAAGTTTTTCAGAAAGCTCGTCCCCCGCAACTGGAACCATTGCATAAGCAAAAACACTTCCATCTTTTGTTATAGCAATATCAGAAGTTCCAGCGCCAATATCTACAAGTGCTAAATTTAGTATTCTTAAATCTTTAGGAATTGCTACACTCATTGCTGCGATTGGTTCTAATGTCAGATTTACAACCTCTAATCCAATTTTGTTCATAACTGTATATAAGCTCTCAACAACAATTTTGGGTAAAAATGTAGCTAATAAATCAACACCAATTTTTTTCGCTTTATGCCCAAGTAAAGAAGATATTATAAATCCGTTTAAGAAATAATTTACAACACTGTGTCCAACACAATAAAATTGCACCTTATCTTCTTCATTTAATTCATCATCCAATTTCAACTGTGCCTTATGTATTGCTGCCAATTCAAGCCTTCCCACTATCTCACTTGTTAACTCTTCAGTTTGTTCAACACTGCGTTCACAATATACTCTACTGGTTTTTAATACTCTTCCTGCAGCAGCTATAGCAACTTTTTCAAGCTTTATTCCAATCCTTGATTCTAAATTCTCTTTAACCCGTCTTACAACTTCAGCAACCTTATTAATATCATGAATTTGTCCATCAAGCATCGCTCTATCTTTATGCTCAATTACATCAACTGCAATTACATTAAGCCTATCCTGATCTTGTACACCAACAACACCAACAATACCAACAACAGTTCTTGTGCCGATATCTAAGGCAAATATGGCTTCATTTGGATCATATACAGGAACATTGATCGACTCTGATTTAATAACTCTTTCTCGATTAATATTAATTACCTCTTTCTTCCTAACATTTTTTGCCTTTGTATTTTTTTTAGCCATAGAATTATTCCTCCCTTATACTATTATATAAATCCAGATATTGCTTAGCAGACTTATTCCATGAACAATCATTCGTTATGCCATTCCACATTATATGGTTCCACCGTTCATGATCTTGGCAATAAATTGTAATAGCCCTTCTAATAGCTTCTAACATAGCAATTGATGAAAATTCTTTGAATGTAAATCCATTGCCTTGTGTTTGATCCTCTTCAATATCAATTACAGTATCAGCAAGACCTCCTATTGCTCGAACAATAGGAACAGTGCCATATCTCAAACTTATTAACTGTCCTAATCCACAAGGTTCAAACAGCGATGGCATTAAAAACATATCACTTCCTGCATAAATTTTATGCGATAAATTAATATTATACTCAAGGTTTAGGCTATACTTCTTAGGATATTTTTCTCTAAATTTTCTTAACTCCTCCTCATAATAATAATCCCCTGCGCCTAGGATAATTAACTGAACATCTAATGCTAAAATACTATCTATTGCTTCTAAAATTAAATTCAAGCCCTTTTGGTCTGTAAGTCTTGAAATTATACTTATAACTGGAACATCTTTAACTAATAAACCTAATTGATTTTGCAAAACAAATTTATTTTCTTTTTTCAAATAATAATAATTGCTTTGATCATAGTTTGTAGAAATCTTTGAATCTGTAAGTGGGTTATACACATCACAATCAATTCCATTTACGATTCCATGCAACTTATCAGATTTTATTCTTAAAAATCCGTCAAGATTTTCTCCATACTGGTAAGTTTGAATCTCATTTGCATAGGTTTTACTAACTGTGGTAATAATATCGGCATAATATATCGCAGACTTTATAAGACTTACCGATCCATAGAATTCAGTTTTGTCTGTCGTAAAAGCATCCCAACTTACATCGAAAAAACAGAAAACCTCTTTGTTAAAAACACCTTGATATTTAAGATTATGTATTGTAAATATAGTTTTCATTTTATTATAAAAAGGATACTTTTTATATGTCTCAGTTAGCATCATTGGAATAGACCCTGTCTGCCAATCATTACAGTGTATAATATCTGGTTTAAATTCAACATACGGCAGCATATTAATTACTGATTTACAAAAAAACACAAACCTCTCAGCATCGTCATAATACCCATATAAACCATCTCTATCAAAATAGTGGTAATTGTCAACGAAATAAACCGGTATACTTCTTATTTCTCCTTGAAAATCATAATCTATAGAAGACTCACGAATTATTGCCGCTTCCTTTCTGGAACCAACAGTCATAGGAAAATCCATAATATAATTATGTTTTAAATTAATCATCTTATATTTTGGCATTACTACCCTTACATCCACCCCTAGATTTGTAAGAGCAATAGGTAATGAACCGATAACATCTGCTAATCCTCCTGATTTAGCGAATGGTTCAACCTCTGACGAAACTAAAAGTACCTTTAATTTTTCACTTAAACCCATTCTAATCTCCTTTAATTCATAATCTTCTTCGTAAATATTAATAGACCTATAATCTAATTCTGCATTAAATCTATAACCCTATAAATTTACAAAGTTTTAATGACAATGGACATTGATCACACCTGGGATTACTTTTTTGGCAATATTTATTTCCTATCCTATCTATTTGAGCATGAAATTCATTAAATAAAACAACATTATTTTCTAAATTATCCATAAAATATTTTTGTACTTCATAATATGGCATTTTTTCATTTAAATATCCCATCCTGGAAAATATTCGCTTTGTATAGGCATCAACAACAAAAATCGGCATATAACCAGCATATAATAATATACAATCACAAGTTTCTTCACCAATCCCGTAAAGTAGCAAAAGTTCTTTCCTTACTTCATATATATCCCTACCGAAAAACTTTGATAAATCAAAATCGTAATTATTTTGAATGTGCAAACAAAAAGTCTTTAATTTTTTTGCCTTTTGTTTATAAAATCTTGTAGACCTAATTATATTTTCAAGTCTTTCATAAGAAACTTTACAAATATTTTTTATTTCAAGCAAATTTTCATCTTTCATTTTATTTATTGCTGTTTCAACATTATGCCAAGAAACAAACTGGGTCAATATTGCTCCAACAACAACTTCGAACTGTGTATCTGCGGGCCACCAGTAACATGGACCATTATGTTTATACATTGTATCATAAATGCTTATTAGTTCCCTATTTGATCTATGTGTCGAAATAACCTTAGCCATAGAGATCCATTCCTATTTTTCTTGTAGTTTTTATGTTACTGGTCAGACCCTGCTGCCACCTACGGTGGCAGCAGGGTTGTAGAGCCTCAGGCAGCTTGGGGCTTCCCCCAAGAACCCCCTTATGGGGGATTTTCCCCCACACCTCCTGAATAGTAACCAATAATTATAGCCTTATCAATAAATTATAATATTCAATATCTTTTTTGTAAACTATACGTTAAAATATGTTGTTAGAAATAATAAACAAGGAAGGTATAATTAAAATATGCAAAAAGACCTGATAGTTATAGGTGGTGGACCTGGTGGCTATACTGCAGCAATTAAAGCATCTAAATTAGGGCTAAATGTAATACTAATTGAAAAAGAAAATATTGGTGGTGTATGCCTTAATAAAGGATGTATCCCTACAAAAACAATGCATCACACTGCTAAGACTTTTAGTAGTATAAATAATTACCAAAAATATGGCATTAGTATTAAGAACTTCCAACTTGATGAATCCCAATTATTCAAACGTAAATATGAAGTCATTGAACGTTTAAAATCTGGAATCAAGCATCTATGCAATTTAAATAAAGTTGATATATTTTATGGAGAAGCATTTCTAGAAGATAAGAATACAGTTTGTGTGAAATATAATACAGGAACAAATAACGTCATTCATGCAAAAAATATTTTGATAGCTTCAGGGTCATTACCTCATAAATCGAATATTCTAGGGGCTAATCGTCCAAATGTATTAACAAGTGATGATCTCCTAGCACTGGATAAACTTCCCACAAGTCTTACAATAGTTGGTGGCGGTATCATTGGCATTGAATTCGCCAGCATTTATAGAATGCTTGGTGTAAATGTAACTGTAATTGAACTTGCTCCAAGTATACTTCCTAATATTGAGATTGACATCAGTAAACGCTTATCATTCCTTCTAAAAAAGAAAGGAATTAGGATATTTTCATCATCAAAGGTTTTAGAAATCAAAAACATATCTACTGATGAATGTTCAGATAAATCTTTATTGGTAGAAGTTGAGTTTATAGAAAATAATAAAGAGCAACGAATCCAATCTGAAATAGTTTTACTTTCGATAGGTAGAAAACCAAATATACTTGGTCTTAATCTTGATTTAGTTGGGATTAATACCACAAATGAAGGAATAGCAGTTGATGGCAATTACTGTACAAACATACCAGGTATTTATGCAATTGGGGACTGTATCGGAGGTCACATGCTTGCCCATGTTGCAGCCTGTCAGGGTGAACAGGTTGCATTAAATATCGCAGCATACCAAGGAAAATATGATCTTATTAAGTCAGACTCATCAACTAGCCCTAAAAAAGATAAAGCAGTACCAAGCTGTATATTCAGCTTTCCAGAAATAGGTACTGTTGGCTTAACTGAGGTAGAAGCAAAATCAAAGGGTATATCATTTAGTATAAGCAAATTTATGTATGGTGCAAATGGAAAAGCTATCTGCATTGACGAAGAAGAGGGATTTATAAAGATGATTTATAACTCTGCTTCAAAAAAGATACTTGGGGTTCACATAATGGGTGCAAATGCAAGTGATCTTATAAATGAAGCAGCCCTAGCTATTGTAAATGACATGACAATATATGATATACAAAAAACAATACATGCGCATCCAACACTAAGTGAAATTATCCGTGAATCAGCATTAGATTAAAATGTTACACGACTTCTTTTTGTTCTACATTCTTGACAATAATTCTTACAATTCTATTTTTATCCATCTCAGATATTCTAAAGTGAATTTCGTTATAATTTACTTCTTTTTCAACTTCAGCCATGTCTTCTAACATCATATGAACCCAGCCGCCTACTGTATCAACTTCGCTGTTTGATATATCCAATGAAAACATATTATTAAAGTCATCAATTAGCATTCGTCCATCTACAGAAAATGAGTCCTCCAATTTTTCAATAACAGGTCTTTCGTTATAATCAAATTCATCTTGAATCTCCCCAACAATTTCTTCAACAATATCTTCAAGAGTCAAAATCCCTGCTACCCCACCATATTCATCCATTACAGCAGATATTATAATCTTATGTTTTTGCATTAACCGTAAGACATGACTAAGTTCCATAGACTCCGGTACAGTCAGTATCTTTCGAATAATACTACTTAAATCTTTTTCGCCTTCTTTCAAGGCTGAAGCATATATATCTGAAATATGGACAAATCCAATTATATTGTCCTTTTCACCTTCAGCTATAGGATAGCGTGTGTGTTTGCCTTCTATCACTTTTTGAAAGTTTTCTTCAAATGTATCATCAATATATAGGACGATAGCACTTGTCCTAGGAATCATAGCTTCTCTGGCAACGCGATCAGAAAACTGAAAAACGTTATCAACTAATGTACTTTCTGTTTTATTTATTAGTCCATTCTTATGGCTTTCATCAACCAAAATTCGTATCTCTTCCTCTGTATGAGCCTGTTCGTATTCCTTCTCATTGTATGGTTTTAAACCTAGGATCTTAAGAACCAGATTTGATAAATAGTTTAATGCATAAATAGCTGGATACGTCACTTTATAAAATACCATCATTGGAAATGAAAGCCATAATCCAACCACCTCAGCATTTTGAATAGCAATAGATTTAGGAGCTAATTCTCCTAAAGTAATGTGCAACACTGTAATAACTATAAATCCAAATAAAAAAGATAATGTGTGTACAGTAACCTCTGGTAATTTAAATAAAGATAATACAGGGCTAAGCATCATTGCAATTAAAGGCTCACCTATCCAACCTAATCCGAGTGATGCTAATGTGATTCCTAATTGACATGCAGAAAGGTATGCATCTAACTTTAATACTATACTTTTAGCAATTTTTGCAGAGTATACTCCTTCGTTTATTAATTGCGTTAATCGGGAAGATCTGATTTTTACAAATGCGAATTCAGCCGTAACGAAAAAACCATTTAAAAACACAAGAAGAAATACAACAAAAAGATCAAATACTATTTGACCCACCTGATGATTATCCAATTTGCAACTTTCCCCCCCTTATTGATGTTTAGATATTACAACTTTATTATATAACAAAAACAAGAGCAAAAGCAACTTTCAATAAATTAAAATTAATCTGTTATCATTTTCTAAAGCAAAAAAATCTTATACTTTAACCATATATACTGAACTAGGTTTCAAAATAACATTTTTGAAACCGTTAGTGCATGTTAATACTTGCTTCATTAAAAAAATTATTACCTCGGCAAGTATAAATCTGTTTTTCTCCCACATTTATCCTGTTTTCTACAAATGTTGTTTCTTTGTTTAAATCGAATATTTACATAACAGCTAATAAAATATTTGCACACCCGTATTATCCAGAAATCAAATTCTGAAACTTCTTAGAATTCCGAACATTGTCAAAATCCACCTCATGTTTTGCAGCTTCCTTGGCTCCTGGATCTTTTTCTATGGCTTTTTTAAGCTCAATAACAGTTTTTTCTACATCTCCCTTTCTCCCATAAATACTTGCTTTTCCATAATAGCTCCATGCGAAATTCTCTACCTCTAGTGCCTTATCATACCATGCCAGTGATTCTTGAAAATCTCCATGAAACTCATATGCCAATGCTTTATTAAATCTAGCATATCCATAATCACTCTTTATTGCTAATGCTTTATCTATATTCTTCATCCCTTTTTCAAAACTATCTGAAAAACACAGTGCAATCCCTTTTATATTATAAGCCTTGAAGCTATTAGGGTCTATGTTTATTATGACATCAGCATTATCAATTGACTCTTTATATTTTCTTTGCAAAAATAATAGATAGCTTTTACTATATAATTCATTTGGATCATAGGCTTTATTCTTTATATTATCTTTACTAGTTGTTACCTGGCTATCCTTATTGGTTTTCATTTCGGATAAGTTTTTACTTTCATTTAAATCATCAGATTTAAAACATCCACCAAGTGTCAAAGTGACTAATATAAGTATAAAGCAATATACCCTCCAAGCTTTCATTTTCTGTTATCCTTTCCTAAGAAATAGCTAAACAATCTTATACTTATTTTCTAAATTATAATATAACAAAAAAACTTGTAGAATATTTATTTTAAATCTATAAGGTTTTTTTGTTATATTATATTAGTGTATATTTATTGAAATAATAAATATACACTAATATAATATAAACAATATATATAATTTAAAAATATTTATATGTAAAAGTATGCCTTAAGGAGTTTTCGATGATTCAAAAAGATTTTGTGCATCTTCATGTTCATACTGAATACAGTTTATTAGACGGTGCAAATAGAATCCACGATCTTATCAAGCGAACAGCTGATCTTGGAATGAAAAGCATTGCCATTACTGATCATGGAGTTATGTACGGAATTATTGATTTTTATAAAGAAGCTATAAAAAATGGTATCAAGCCAATCATTGGTTGTGAGATTTATACTGCGAAAAGAACCAGGTTTGATAAGCAATCAAACTTAGATTCTGAGCAGGGGCACCTTGTTTTATTAGCTAAAAATATGACCGGATATAAAAATCTAATTAAGATTGTTTCGATGGGGTTTACTGAGGGGTTTTACTATAAACCAAGAATAGACATAGATCTTCTTGAAAAACATAGCGATGGACTCATATGCCTTAGTGCATGTCTGTCTGGGGATATCCCCAGAGCATTATTATGTGGCAACTTTGATAAGGCGAAGGAGTTAGCTTATAGATTTAACAATATTTTTGGCTCAAACAATTTTTATCTTGAACTTCAAATAAATAAAATCCTTAAGCAAGAAATCGTAAATAAACAACTGATACGCCTGAGTGAAGAGACTGGAATTCCTCTTATCGCGACAAATGATGCACACTATTTAAGGAAACAGGATGCCCTCTTACATGAGATTCTTCTTTGTATACAGACAGGGACAAATATGAATAATGAAGACAGAATGAGGTTTGACTCAGAAGAGTTTTATATAAAATCCCCTAAAGAAATGTACGAGCTATTTAAAAATATTCCTTCTGCTTTAGAAAATACAGTAAAAATCGCCGATATGTGTAATGTAGAGTTTGAATTCAATAAATTGCACCTACCTAAGTACGATGTTCCAAATCAGCAAGATCCATTCAAATATTTAAGCGAACTTTGCTTTATCAGGTTAGATGTCTTGTATAAAGAAAATGTTACTGAACAAATTTTACAAAGGCTTGAATACGAGCTTCTGACAATTAAGCATATGGGATATGTAGATTACTTCCTTATTGTATGGGATTTTGTTAAGTATGCAAAAGATCATTTTATTATAGTAGGACCAGGAAGGGGATCTGCTGCAGGAAGCCTTGTTTCATACTGTTTAGGAATAACAGATATCGATCCGATAAAATATAATTTACTTTTTGAAAGATTCTTAAACCCTGAAAGAATAAGTATGCCTGATATCGACATAGACTTTTGCTTCGAAAGGCGAGAAGAGGTTATTGACTATGTTATAAAGAAATATGGCAGTGATAGGGTCGCTCAGATCATAACGTTTGGAACTATGGCAGCAAGGGCTGCAATTAGAGACGTTGGGCGAGCATTAGATATATCCTACACTGAAGTTGATACAGTTGCGAAAATGATACCATTTCAAATAGGAATTAATATTGATAAAGCCTTAGAGCTAAATCCAGAGTTAAGAAAACTGTACAATGAAGACAGCAAAGTCAAAAAACTGATTGATAACGCACAGTTATTAGAGGGTATGCCGCGACATGCATCCACTCATGCTGCTGGAGTTGTCATATCTAAAGAACCAATAACGGAGTATGTGCCGCTTCAAAAAAATGAAGACAGTATTACGACTCAGTTTACAATGGGAGTATTAGAAGAACTGGGTCTACTCAAAATGGATTTTTTGGGACTAAGAACACTTACCGTTATTAGGGATGCCATTATATTAATTAAAAATAATAAAAATATTGAAATTGAAATAAATAAAATTGATACATCTGATAAGGCTGTATACAAGATGATCAGTGAAGGAAAAACGATTGGAGTATTTCAAATAGAGAGCGCTGGAATGAAGCAATTTATGAAGGAATTACAGCCAAATTCATTAGAGGACATTATTGCAGGAGGTGCCTTGTATAGACCAGGGCCAATGGATCAAATACCAAGGTATATAAAAAATAAAAACAATCCCAAAGAAATTAAATACCATCATAAGCTTTTAGAGAATATATTAGATGTAACCTATGGTTGTATAGTTTACCAAGAACAAGTCATGCAGATCGTTAGAGACCTTGCTGGTTACTCCATGGGAAGATCCGACTTGGTTCGCCGTGAGATGTCAAAAAAGAAAGCATCTGTCATGGAAGAAGAACGGAAAAATTTTATATACGGTGTTGCTGATGAGTCTGGCAATATAGTTATTAGAGGCGCTATAAGAAATGGAATTCCGGAGGAGATTGCTAATAAAATATTTGATGAAATGATGGACTTTGCAAGCTATGCGTTTAATAAGTCTCATGCTGCAGCATATTCCCTAATAACTTTTCAGACGGCATGGCTAAAATTCTATTACCCAGTTGAGTTTATGGCAGCACTTTTGAATAGCTTTCTAGGCAGTAGTGATAAGATCTCCTTATACATAAATGAATGTAAGTTAATGAATATTGAGATTTTGCCAATTGACATAAATGAAAGTGATGTTAAATTTGCTGTAAAAAGTGGTAAAATAAGGTTTGGGCTTGTTGCTGTAAAAAATGTTGGAGAAAATGCAGTATATGAAATTATAAGAGAAAGAGAATTAAATGGACCTTATAAGACATTCTATGAATTTTGTAAAAGAAACTCCTCAAAAGATATAAATAAAAGATGCATTGAAAGCCTTATAAAAAGTGGCGCATTTGATACCTTGAAGATATTTAGATCTCAATTAATGGCAGTTTATGAAAAAATGTTAACTGATATTTCTAATTCTAAAAAGAGAAATATTGAGGGACAGATTTCCATTTTTGATATATTAGCAGCATCTGCAGATACAGAAAATAATGTTATTTTAGATAATTTAAGCTATGATTACCCTGACATAAAAGAATTTACAAACAAGGTACTTTTAGCCCTAGAAAAAGAGGTTTTAGGGCTATATATCTCAGGACATCCCTTAAATGAGTTTGAAGAAGATCTAATCCAAAAGGTTTCACATTATACATCAGATTTTAATCTGGTGTCTCACGAAGATTCAAGTATAATAGAACCAAAAGGTATAAGAGATGGTATGAGCGTAGTGGTTGGAGGAATAATCGCTGCAAAGAAAACAAAAACTACGAAGAACAATAATCTAGTAGCATTTATAACCTTAGAAGATTTGTATGGTTCGATTGAGATAATCGTATTTCCAAAAATATTAGAAAAATACGCAGGGTTTATTGTTAACGATAATGTTGTTATAATTAAAGGAAAGTTAAGCATGAAAGAAGAAGAACAGCCAAAAATTTTATGTGATGAGATATTGCCCCTTACAAAAACAGTTGTAAGAAAGCTATATCTCAAAATAAATACACCCGATAAAGAGATAGCTGATTCAGTTTTAGCGATTCTTGAGTATTTTGATGGGGATACACCAGTTATTTTGTACAACGATGATCAAAAACTTGTAAACAAGTTGGGAAGGCAGTACTGGACATCATTAGATGATCATATTATAGATGAATTGAAAACTCGCTTAGGTAATGAAAATGTCAAGATAGTGTAATAAGGCATGATTAAAGGAAGGAGTTAAATTTAAGTGGAAATAAATACAGTTAACAAAATCATTATCAAAAAAAGATGTATCAAAACTTACATAATAATTTTGATTACATTGTTATTATTAACAACAAGCGGATACTTATTTATTAAATATAAGCCTGATATTAAAATGATTGACATTAAGACTTATCTAAACAATAATTGCATAGCAATGTTTAAAAAAGATGTAGAAAATCCTAAGTGTGTCGAAATCAAATATGATATAGAAATGCATCCTCAATTTGAAATCTTTAAAGACAATATCATTAAGTGTACAAAAAATAGTATCGAGTTTTTGGATAAAGCTTACGAATTAAAGACTTCAATCCCTATTAGAATGAATAATCCAATAATCAAAAAACAGGGATCATACTATGCAATTGCAGACTTAGATGGAAAAGAACTTGTTGTAATGTATGGAAATCAGATAAGGTGGAAAAATAAAATTGATGATGACATTATTAATTTTGATATAAGCGAAAGTGGCTACTTGTCAGTAATTCATAAAAAAAAGAATTATAAGAATGCTGTTTCAGTATTCAACCCTCAAGGGATAAAACAGTTTACATTGGGAAAAGCAGAGAATATCATTTTATCAGCAAATATTTCTCCCCAAAGGCAAAAATGTGTTAATAAATATTATTGATATTTCAGGAATTAAGGCAAACTCGATATTTGAATTTGTAGATACCAATGGAAATCTTATTTCAAGTAGCATACCGAACGAAAACGTAATATTCGCATCCTGTAAATTTCTAGGCGAAAATTCATTGGTTGCTCTTGGTGATTCCATGATAATTTGTTTTGACAAAGATAAAAAGGTTAAATGGCAAAAACCTCTACAAAAAAAAGTTTACAGCTTTTGTACCACTTTAGACAGATATGCTGTTTTAGCAATAGAACAGGATAAAAAAACATCAAATTTTATTTCAAATAATTCCGATATATTAATATTGAATAATAAAGGTACCGAGGTTTTTAAGTTTACAGTAAACGATGAAGTTAGAAATCTTGAATCATATGATGGTGTTATTGCAGTAAATACAGGAAGAGAAGTGTATTTTATTAATCAAAAAGCTAAACTACTTGGAAAATTTAGTACTAAAAAAGATATTCTTGGAGTCCGATTTATAAATAAGGATGAAGCTATTATTATAACAAAGGGAAGTATAATCGTTTATCATAAATAAATTATATGGAGGCTGTTTATGAATCTAAGTGATCTGGTCGTTTTTATAACAATAGGAGGCTTAGGTCTCTTAGGCTTAGTTAGAGGGCTAGCTTCAACTCTACTCGGCTTTGTAACAGTTACAGTTGCAGCAGTTGGTTCTCTTACATTCTACCCTGTTTTGTTTAATATACTAAGTAAAACCTGGGTATTTACATCCATAAAAAATGTCATAAGCGGTGCACTTAATGTCACCCAAACAATAAATCTTTCATCAATTGGTGACCAGTTAAAAACAAATAATCCGGTTGGTGATACTTTTGCAGCAGTAAAAAGTTCCGCTTTATTTAACTCCTTAATAAACCAGATAAATATACCAAGTTTACTGAAAAGTGGAGTAGTCGATAAATTATTACCTAAAGCTAAAAGTATGGTTGATACGAATAGTGTTCTAGATGATATAAGCACACAGCTAGCAGAGTTTGCAGTAGCCGCTATAAGTTTGCTCATAATGTTTTTAATAATATACACTTGTCTCATGGTGGTTAAAAAAATATTCAATATTATTGCAAAAATGCCAGTAATAAAACAATTAAACAAACTTGGAGGACTAGCGTTTGGAATATTTTCAGGGATCATTATTCTGTTTATAGCAGCAAGTATAATCATTCTATTTAGTTCTTTACCAATACTCTCAGGTGTCGTTGCCAATATTGAGGCCTCACTTATTGCAAAAGCATTTTATAAAGATAACTTTATTATAAACGCTATATTTCAAGAAACGTAGAAAAAAATTCTGCAAATGACGTATTAAATTTCAGTAGGAAATAATGTTTGGATGATTTTGTTTTTATGATATAATACACACTGAAAACAGTTGAAAGGGGGGAACTTTTATGAGTAATTATGATACTTCGAAGATCCGTAATATCTGCCTTTTAGCCCATGGTGGTTCCGGGAAAACATCTCTTTGTGAAACAATGTTATATAATACTGGTGCTTTAGATAGACTAGGCAAAGTTGCAGATGGTAATACTACTTCTGACTTCGATCCAGAAGAAATCAAGAGGAAAATATCTATTAGTATGTCAGTTGTACCATGCGAATGGAAAAACACCAAAATTAATGTAATTGATACTCCAGGTTATTTTGATTTTGTTGGTGAAATAAAACAAGCTATTAGAGTAGCTGAAGGTTCTGTAATATTAGTTTGTGCAAAAGATGGAGTAGCTGTTGGAACAAAAAAATCATGGTTATTCGCAAAGTCACATAAACTACCAGTTATGTTCTTTGTTAATAAAATGGATGAAGAAAATGCGAACTTTTCAAAAGTTGTTGATCAGTTGACTGAATTGTATGGACGTAAGATTGTTCCTTTTACTGTACCTATATTTGAAGGAGAAAAATTTATTGGTTTTGCTGATATTATCAATATGAAAGCTTATAAATTCGATAAAATCAATTTAACTAATAAAGTGAATTGCGAAGCAAGAGAAGACCTCCTGGTGGGTATTGATATCCCTCAGAACTTGAAGAGTAAAATTGAAAAGTATAGAAATGTACTATTTGAAACTATAGCAGAAACTAACGAATCACTCATGAATAAGTTTTTCGAAGGAACTCCATTTACAGATGAGGACATCGAAATGGGATTATCACTAGGTATATCTTCTAGTGACATTGTTCCTGTTTTTTGCGGATCTGCAATAAATAACCTAGGTGTACAGAATTTAATGGACGCTATTAATAAATATATGCCTTCCCCAGCGGCAAATCCAATTGTTAAATGTAAAAAGTTAAGCACTGGTGAAGATATTGAGATTAAAGCTTCTGAAAATAGTCCAACCACTGCTTTAGTTTTTAAGACAATAGCTGACCCATTCGTAGGAAAGATATCTATATTCAGGGTTTATTCTGGAACAATAAAGCCTGATTCAGTATTGTTTAATTCTACAACTGAAAAACCCGAAAGAATATCCCAAATATTTATGCTAAGAGGAAAGAAGCAGATTCCTACCGATAGATTGGTTTCAGGAGACATTGGTGCTATTGCAAAATTGCAACATACAAATACAAATGATACACTATGTAATCAGTCAAATCAGGTAGTATTACCGAAAATTGAGTTCCCTGACCCATCTTTGTCACTCTCTGTTGAACCAAAAGCTAAAGGAGACGAAGAAAAAATTAGTTCTGGATTGCATAAACTTCAGGATGAAGATTTAACCTTCAAAGTTTCAATAAACACTGAAACAAGACAAACAATAATATCGGGTGTTGGCGAACAGCATCTAGACATTATTGTTAGTAAATTAAAAAATAAGTTTGGTGTTTCTGTCAATTTGGCTGAACCAAAAATTGCATATAGAGAAACAATTAAAAAGAAGGTTAAAGTTGAAGGGAAACATAAAAAACAATCTGGTGGCCACGGACAATATGGACATGTTTGGATCGAATTTGAACCGGGCGAAAAGGAAGAACTAACCTTTGAAGAAAAGATATTTGGTGGTGCTGTACCACGACAATATATACCAGCAGTCGAAAAAGGTTTAAACGAAAGCATTCAAAAAGGAGTACTGGCTGGGTACCCTGTTGTTAATCTAAAAGCAACACTAGTTGATGGATCTTATCATGCAGTTGATTCATCAGAAATGGCATTTAAAATTGCAACACACGTTGCATATAAAAAAGGGTTATCTGATGCCTCTCCAGCACTATTAGAACCCATATGCCATGTTGAAGTATTTGTACCAGAAGAAAACATGGGTGATATAATAGGTGATCTGAACAAAAGAAGAGGTCGAATTCTTGGAATGAGCTCAAAAGACGAAGGAGTTCAAGAAATCTTAGCAGAAGTACCAGAAGCTGAAATGTATAAATATGCTACAGATCTTAGGTCTATGACTCAAGGTTTAGGATACTTCAAAATGGACTTTGAAAGATACGAAGAAGCACCTCCAATGATAAGCCAAAAAGTGATGGGTGAGTCAAAGAAGCATATGGTTGAGGAAGAAGAATATCAATAAATAGATAATTCAGGAATGAGAAAAGGTGGATATCCACCTTTTCTCATTCCTGAATTTAGCGAAAATATTCAAAGGAGTTTTTATGTTACACGTATATTCACAAAAATGGAATTAATATAGCGATTGATGGAAACAACGGGGTCGTAAATATTTTAGATGATGTTTCTTATGAGTTATTGCAGCATTTTAAAGAGCCCTTTACTAAGGATCAGGCTATTGATCATCTATCTTATAAATATAGCAATGATATAATAATTGAGGCTTGGGAAGAGATAGACTCACTTGTTAAAGAAGGCTTACTATTTTCACCTGAGATTTCTAATACATTAGATGCCAATAAAAATTTTAATCCAAGTGGTATAAAGGCCTTATGCCTTCATGTTGCTCATGATTGTAATTTAGTATGTCATTACTGTTTCGCATCAAAAGGCACTTACAAAGTTCAAAAAAACCTGATGAGTGAAGAGATAGCAAAAAAGGCAGTTGACTTTTTATTAGAGAATTCCGGCAAACGAAAAAACGTTGAAATCGATTTCTTTGGTGGAGAACCACTTCTTAATTTCGAAGTAGTAAAAAAAACCGTTGAGTATGGAAGAAGTATTGAAAAATCTAAGAACAAAAACATACATTTTACAATAACAACAAATGGTTATTTATTAGATGATAAGAAAATTAATTACATAAATAAGAACATGGATAATGTTGTAATAAGCATCGATGGCAGAAAAGAAGTACATGATAGTATAAGAAAAGATGTTCTAGGTAGGGGTACTTATGAAAAAATACTAATTGGCGCTAAGAAGCTGGTAGATAATAGGGGAAATAAAGATTATTTCATAAGAGGGACTTTTACATCTAAAAACTTGGATTTTTCAAAAGACGTTTTGCATCTTGCTGACATTGGTTTTTCTGAAATATCGATTGAACCAGTAGTTGGGGTAGGTCAAGAGTTTCACATTAAAAAACAACATATTCCTAAAATATTAGAAGAATACGAACACTTAGCATCGTTATATGTTAATAGAATAAAAGAAAGCAAGCCCTTCAATTTTTATCACTTTAAATTGGATCTGTATAAAGGACCCTGCTTTTACAAAAGAATAACAGCATGTGGAGCTGGATCAGAGTATTATGCAGTTGCACCTCTAGGGGACTTGTATCCATGCCATCAATTTGTAGGTGAACACCAGTTTTGTGTCGGAAACTTGCATGATGGTATTAAAAACACTTCCTTAAGCGATGATTTTCAAAAAGCCAATATCTTAACCAAGGATGAATGTTCAAAATGCTTTGCGAAACTTTATTGTTCAGGTGGTTGCCATGCCAATTCATATTACCTGAATAATGATATATTAAAACCAGACGATTCATTTTGCCAAATGCAAAGAAAACGTATTGAGTGTGCAATCATGATTGAAGCATGGAAGTATACGCATTAAAAAGAAGGCTCTTATCGTGTTTCGGACTGATACAAATATAAGGATACATTGAGATCCTTGAAGATCAAACGTTTAAGCGTCACTGATGTGATAGACCTCAAACTTATCGTCACCAAGCTTTCCGTGATTTATCAGTGTCAAACATGCTTCTATCTTTTATCAAACTCATATCCATTTACTATCCTTCATAATAATATTTTTTTAATTTTAATTTCCTTTCTGTTTTACCACACTACAATGTATGCATCCTACTACTGTATAATAAAATAATAATGTCTAAATTCTTTTGAAGCATAGCTATATATAGTGGTGTATTTCCATTTCTATCTTTAATACTAAGGTTTACTTCTTTTTTTAATAAAGCTTCAACTATATTCTTATTCCCAACTTTAACAGCAATGTGAATCGGTGTCATATTTTCATCTTGTTCCTGTAGATTTATATCAACGCTATGACTTATCAAATATTGAATAATGTCTTGATTTCCAGCAAATGCAGCAAAGTGGATGTCAGACCAGTTAAGATTAAATTCCGCTGATTCGTTTAAATTCAATAGACTGCAAATTGCTTTTTTATTAAGGGTTATGAAAGAAATATTAACAACTTTATTACAATGATATATCTTTTAGCAGAAAAACTGTCTTATAATTTCCCAGTATTATATCAAAAGATGTAAGGATTTTGGTCAACCAAGTGAGGGGTTACCCACATAAAATAGCGAAGCGCCAAAATTTTTTAATCTATTTTGCC
>CAVYEU010000023.1:0-14423 GCA_963767415.1 uncultured Eubacteriales bacterium | reverse complement strand
TTCCAGGAAGCTTATGTATATGCTCAAGGTTTACTTTTAACATCTGTACTTCTTGCTCAAAACAACTCCACATCCTGATAGAATGACCATTATTATGTAATAATTTTGAAAGGGATGTCCCCCAACTTCCTGCACCAATTATTGATAAAGTTTTTCCCATAACTAGAATCCCTCCCTTTTATCACTCTTCTTGATTCCAAATTTATTTTCTGTCCCACTTAATAGTCTTTTAATATTACTTGAGTGTCTAGTAATTCCAAGAATTGCTAGAATTAAAGCAAAAACACAAAAAGTTATACTTTTATTTAGAATAAACGATACGATTGGAAATAAGGCTAAACTTACAATTGATCCTAGAGATATGTATTTTGTTAATAAAAGACAAATTGCAAACACTCCAAATAGTATTAGTCCTATTTTCCAATCCATAAACATAATGACTGATAAGCTAGTAAGTATACCTTTCCCGCCTCTAAATTTAAAATATACTGGCCAGTTATGCCCTAAAACTGCCCCTGTTCCACCAACCATTACACCTAAGGTTCCTATATTTTTTATATCTCCAATTATTATTAAACCTATATAACATGATAAAATACCTTTAAGTAAATCCCCTATTATTACCAATATCGCAGGTAGTTTTCCAAGTGTTCTTAATGTATTTGTCAATCCAGCATTTCCACTACCATGATTTCTTACATCTATTCCATAAAATTTCCCTACAATTATTGATGTATTAATGCTTCCAAGTAAATATCCCATTACTAAGACTAGACCTAATTTCAACACCATTTATTTACGCCTCCCTTGTTTTTTCCCTCATTATCAGTCTGATCGGTGTCCCTTCAAACCCAAAGCTCTTTCTTAATTGGTTCTCTAAGTACCTCTCATATGAATAATGCATTAACTCCATATTATTAATAAATATAACAAAAGTTGGTGGTTTTATTCCTACTTGAGTCATATAGTATATTTTAAGACGTTTGCCCTTATCCGACGGAGGCTGAATAATTGCTATCGCTTCGTTTAGTACATCGTTTAGCATTCCTGTTGATACTCTAAATACAGATTGATCCGCAACATATTTTATTAATTCAAATACACGGTCAATCCTCTGACCAGTCATTGCAGAAATAAACAAAACAGGTGCATACATCATAAATCCAAGCTTTTCATGTACCTGTTTTCTATATTCCTCTAGAGTACCAGTTGATTTTTTTAGCAGATCCCATTTATTAATCACAATAATTGAGGCTTTGCCATTTTCATGCGCATAACCTGCGATCTTTGTATCCTGTTCAGTAACTCCTTCCTGAGCATCAATTAATATTAGACAAACATCGGATCTATCGACAGCAGAATATGAACGAATCACACTATACCATTCGATATCTTCATCAACTTTGCTCTTTTTCCTTATACCTGCCGTATCAATAAATACAAACTTATCTTCACCTTTTTCAAAGTATGTATCAATCGCGTCACGAGTAGTACCAGGCTGATTGCTTACTATAACCCGTTCTTCTCCGAGAATTTTGTTTATTAAAGATGACTTTCCAACATTTGGTTTGCCCACTACTGCTACTTTTATAGAGTCTTCATCATCGTCATGGTCTTTTTCTAAGGGGAAATTTTTATAAACCTCATCCAATAGATCTCCAATACCAAGACCTTGAACTGATGAAACAGTCATTATATTACCTATTCCTAGATTATAAAATTCATATGCTTCAGGTGGCATCTGACCAACCCTATCGACTTTATTAACAACAACTAACACAGGTTTTTTTGCCATCCTAAGTAACGCTGCTACTTCTTCATCCGAAGCTGTTAGCCCATCTTTTAGGTCAACCATAAACAAAATTACATCAGCATGGTCGATTGCAATCTCTGCTTGCCTTTTCATCTGTTTTAGAATCTCATCATTCGAATGGGGCTCAATTCCACCGGTATCAATTAAAATAAACTTGCGGTCCCTCCATTCAGCCTCAGCATATATCCTATCCCTCGTAACTCCAGGAGTATCATCGATTATTGATATTTTTCTCCCAACTAAATAATTAAAAAATGTTGACTTTCCAACATTAGGCCTTCCGACTATCGCTACTACTGGTTTTGCCAATCTTATCCCTCCAATTTAAATCTATCATTCCTAATAGATCTTTTACAAATTTTCTTCCATCATTATCAACTGTGCAAATCATTACATCCAATTCATCTTCTACCTTACTTACTGTATAATTATCTAAAAAAAGTCGTTCTTCAAATTTTAACATACACTTGCAAATAAGAAGCTCGGTTCCAAGTTCTTTTCCTTTCAATTGTTCAATGAGATCCCTTCCAGTTATTAATCCTGTTACAGTAATATTTTCTCCAAAAAATTCATTTTTAATTTTATAGACATTAACTTTTATATTTTCAAATTTGCTTTGAAACAGTTCAACAAGTTCATTTATATATTTAAAAGATGAAACACCTGTTGCAATACTAATATTTCTATTAACATTAAAATCATAATCAATTTTTTCCAAATAATCAACAAATTCTTGTCTAAACATCGAAATTAAACCGACCCCGTTTTCAATCTGTGGGAAATCTTCATATACAGGAGCTAGAGGTATATCTTTTTCAGCCAAAGTATAAAATTCGTCAGCAATATAAACAACTCGCGATCCATGACTTTCTAAAAATTCATTTTGCCATTTTTCAATCTGGTCTATTACTTCTAAAGATGATTCTTTATCAAAAGCTTTTAAATCAGGTAAATTATTTCTATATTTAGTAAGACCTACAGGAACAACTGATATGCTGTTTAGTTGTGGATAAAAAACTAATAAATCTTCAATTGTTTTATTTAATGCATCATTATCATTAATATCTCTTAAGAGTACAATCTGACAATTAACTTTAATTCCGCAAGAAATCAATTTTTTAATTTTACTTAATACATCATGTGCAGTATTATTTCTTAACATCTTAACACGTAAATCAGGATCTGTTGTATGAACCGAAACATTTATTGGAGACATTTTATACTTTATAATTCTATCTAAATCTTTATCGCTAACGTTTGTCAATGTGACATAATTGCCCATTAGAAAGGAAAGTCTAAAGTCATCGTCCTTAAAGTACAGTGTTTTACGCATACCTTTTGGTAATTGGTCAATGAAACAGAAAATGCATTTATTCTTACATTTCTTAGAGTTATCTAATATTGTATTCTCAAATTCTACACCCAGATCCTCATATTCGTCTTTTTCGATCTCGATCTCCCATATTTCACCGTCTGATTTTTCTAATTGTATAAGTAGCTCTGTATTCGAAATTTGAAACTTGTAATCAAATATATCAAGTATTTTTTCATTATTTATTGATAGAATCTTGTCTTGAATTTCAATCTGAGCTTCACTCGCAATACTCCCAGATAAAATATTTTTAATCACAATAGGCTTATATTTCAACCTAAATCCTCCTTCATAATGAAAATCAGCAGAGGGACAAGGGGACAGGTTCATTGTCCCTTCTTATTAAGAAGGGACAATGAACCTGTCCCCTTGTCCCTCTGCTGATTTTCATAGCTTTTTTAAGCATTACCTTTTTGAACCTTAGTTTTAATGGTAATAACTTGCTTTCCATCATAAAATCCACATGCCTTACAAACTCTATGTGGCAATTTAAAAGAATGACACTTTGGACATGCTACAAAGCTTGGTAATTCTAATTTCCACTGTGACCTTCGATTTCCAGTTCTTGCTTTAGACCATCTACGTTTTGGATTTGCCAATTTCTACACCTCCTCATTTATATCAATAATGCTCAGTAGTCTTATTCTTTTTAAGATCGTTTAATACTAAAAATCTCGGATCAATATTTTCATCTTTGCATTCACAATCTTCAATATTCAAATCTTTCCCACATTTTTTACATAAACCTTTACAATTACTATCACAAACCTCTTTTATTGGCAGATATAATATTATATTGTCATTAATTACATCAATTAATTCAATATACTTACCATTAAATGTATAAAAATCATCTTCCTCGGCTTTCTTAGAGGAAACCATGAAGTTTTCGAAAACCTTA
Source organism: uncultured Eubacteriales bacterium (assembly GCA_963767415.1). GTDB lineage: Bacteria > Bacillota > Clostridia > Acetivibrionales > CAVYEU01 > CAVYEU01. Next base: position 10,337 of record CAVYEU010000023.1, on the reverse strand, counting down.
ATAGTAACCTTCTTAAGAATTGCTTTCAGACATCTAGAACAAATTATATTATATTCAAGTACAAGATCACCAGTTACTCTAATCATTCCACTTATATTTTCTAATATTCCAGTAAAATGTATAGGTTTATATATATTAATATCAAGGATTCCTATATCTTCAATCTTATACTCAAAATCGACTGTAATACTTGCACCATTCGTTTTTGCAATATTCGAAACATCTATCCTCATACATATCACCTCATTCAAAACTACCAAAAAGAATTATACTAACTATTATAGACTGTGTCAAGAATTTAATATATAATCTATTTGACAAAAGAACGTATCGTTATTATTCACAAATATGTAAACGGAGATGAGCGAAATGATAGTATCTGTTAACAATGATGCAATAGGAATGTATCTATTCGAACCGATATATTTTAAGAATATACTGCTCATTGCAGACGGCGTTAAGCTTAAAAAATCTCATATTGACAGACTAATTAAAATGGGTATTCAGTATATTTCAGCAACTCACTCCCCTATTTATTTAAATGAATCTACAGATACAGTAGTCAATATCAAAGATACAGTTGATTTATTTATGAATAAGTATATAATGCACCCTTTCACTGGAAACAACAATAATTCAGTTACCCTATCTGAAGATAATATCGACATTAAGTATAATGAATTTAAGAACTCAATTAAGAAATCTCCACGAAATCTGTCTATCCCAAGCTCTACAATAGATAATGTTGACTTGATGATTAAAGAAGAATTTGATATTTATGTTAAATTAGCGTTACTAAAACTCTCAAATTATTTAAATAAAGATGAAGCAATAATAAAAATAATTAATAAGATTAATTATAATATTGCTAATAATAAACACTACAGTAATTTATTTCTTGACTTAAAGTCCATAGACTCTTTTACTTACACACACTCAATAAATGTTTTAGTTACTTCTTTATTAATCGGTAAGAATTTAGGATTTTCTTCTGATGAGCTTTATACTTTAGCAGTTGGAGCACTTTTCCATGATATTGGAAAAATCAAAGTATCAAAAGATATTTTGTTTTCTTCAGATATTTGCAGTGAAGCTGAAAGGGTAAAAGTAGAGCAGCACGCAATTGAAGGCTATGAATATCTGAGCAGGTTAACCGTTTTCCCACAAGAGGTCTCATATATCGCATTAGAACATCATGAACGTTTAAATGGAAGTGGTTACCCATATCAATTAAAAAATGATGAGATACATCCGATTAGTATGATTGTAGGGATATCTGATATTTATGACTCTATGACAACAACCAGACAATATAGGAAAGCTCATACATCAAAAGAAACTCTTGAATTGCTTTTGGCAAGTGGAGATATTCTTTTTGATCATACACTGGTCAAAGCATTTCTATCCGTAATCGAGATTTATAGATTAGGTGGGATTGTACAATTAAGTACAAACGAATGTGGACTTGTAGTTAAACAAAATTACAATTTACCTGCAAGACCAGTACTTAAAGTTATATACGATAAAAGAGGGCTTAAAATCGTAAAAGATCGTATAATTGATTTGTCTTTATCTGAAAATTGCTCAATAAGCATAATTAGGGTTCTTGATTAAAAATATCCTAATTCCCTTTAAAATCATAAGTGACATAAAATTCATACTAAAAACAACAAATAATTCGATTTACAATATTTATAATTAACCTACTATTAATATACTGCACGCTTGTCACAAAGATTGCATTTTTGTGACAAGCGTGCAGTATGCTAATACTTGCTTCATTAAAAAGATTATTGCCTCGGCAAGTATTAGCACATTTTATTACTAAAGAAGTGAGAGGAGATTTAAAAAATGAGGTCAAATGTGTTCTATGGGATGAGGGATATTATCAGCTTAAAAGGAATTAACGTTATGTCTGGTATTAAAAATATTTTATTTTTATTACCAGAGAAACAATATTTAGTGTATATAATAATGTTTCTCTTAAGTAGGGTTCCTATGGCTCAAGATCTTTTACCTTTTAGCAGTGCATTCTTTGTGGTTTGTTGCTTTTTTGAGATAAATTATATTTATTTAATGATTTCGATGGTTCTGGGAGCACTTTCGATTGGAAATTATGAACAATTACTATCATTAATAATGATGGTAATAATTACTGGCTTAACTAGGTCTTTGCTTAAAAGAAAGGTACTCTTAGAAACTAAAACAATTACTATTGCAGTTACAGGATTTATAAGTGCTGTCATACCAAATATTTTAATGTCTTACCTTCACGATCTTTACTTATTTGATATATTGAAAGCGTTTTTGAACGGAATAATTGTATTTATTTTAGTGTTTATGTTTAGAGATGCTTTAAAAGTTATCACGAGCACACGAAAAATGCACTTTATTACAAACGAAGAAATAGTTGGGTTAATAATTTTATCAAGTCTTTGTATAAACGGATTTGGTACGCTACAGATTTTAGGATTTACGATCAGAAATATTTTGATCGTTTTGGGCATTTTAATTTTTAGTTATAAATTTGGATTAGGAATTGGTGCTGCTGTTGGTGTAATAAATGGTATCTTAATGAGTATTTCTTTTGGAGATCAAGCTGTCTCGGTTGGAGTCTATGCATTTTGCGGACTTTTAGCAGGAATGTTTAAGAAGTACGGTAGAATTGGAGTAAGCTTAGGCTTCGTAATTGGAAATGCAATGTTAACTATATATTTAAATGGTTCAGTTGACGCACTAATATATTTAAAAGAAATAGTTGCTGCTGTATTAGCATTTTTGGTTATTCCTCAAAAAGTGATAAATTACTTAGATGAAGTTATGAATATTGCAAGCAAACCATATTCAGAAAAAGTAAGCTATAGCAATAAAATTAAGGAGATTACTTTCGAAAAACTAAATAAGTTTTCGCATGCTTTTTCTGAACTCTCTAAGACTTTTGGTGAAATAGCAGAGACAAAAGTACTTACAGATAGAAATGATATATCTGTTTTAGTTGATAGAACATACGGCAAGATATGTAAGAACTGTGGTCTGCGTCATTATTGTTGGGATAGAAATTTCTATGATACTTATCAGGTTATGTTTAGAATTATTGAAAAACTCGAGATAAAAGGAACAGTTGATGAATCTGATATTTCACAGTATTTTCTTGATAAGTGTAGGTCAGTAAATGAATTTATAGAAGCAATAAACAACGTATATGCAATATTTAAAGTTGACATGGCTTGGAAAACCAGAATGGGAGAAAGCAGAGGAATAGTATCACAGCAGCTACATGGATTATCAAATATTATTTCAAATTTGGCTCTTGAAATCAACACTGATATGAATTTTAAAAAAGAGTTAGAGGAAGAAATTTATAATACCCTTTTGAAGTATGGTATTAAACCCTGTGACATAGTTGTTTTTGAAAACAAATGGAATAAATATGAAGTTACAATCAATCATAAAGGATGTAATGGAGTTAGAAAGTGCCGAAACATTATTGAGAAGTGTGTTTCAGATATATTGGATCGTAATGTACACAAATCTGAATTTGAGTGTATTAGAAACTTCAAGACTGGAATGTGCAATTTGAAACTTTTAGAAAAGCAGAATTTTGATGTGTTGACAGGAATTGCACAACTATCAAAATATGAAGGAAAAGCTTCCGGGGATAGCTTTACTTTTATCAACAATAAAGATGGAAAATTCATTGTTGCATTAAGTGATGGAATGGGAACCGGTCAAAGAGCCGCAAAACAAAGCAAAGCAACTATAAAGCTGTTTGAACAATTTATTGAAGCCGGATTTGATAAAAATACTAGCATTAAATTGATTAATTCAACACTTTTATTAAAATCTGATGAAGACTCTTTTTCAACAATAGATGTAGCTTTTATTGATCTATATACTGGGAAAGCCGAGTTTATAAAATATGGTGCTGTTCCTACATTTATCAAAAGAGATCATGGGGTTGAGATTGTAAAAACAATATCACTACCTGCTGGAGTTTTAAGCAATATCGAAATTGAATTGGTTAGCAAAAGGCTTGAAGATGGAAACCTTTTAATTGTTTTATCTGACGGAATAATTGATGCATATCAAGAAACCGGCATTGAAAAAATTCGCATGCTTTTAAAAAACTTGCAATCTGAACATCCTCAAACCGTTGCAGATCTAATATTAGAAAATGCAATTCAAAGCTGTAACAGAAAGCCAGTTGATGATATGCTTGTATTGGTAGTAAAAGTATGGGGAGTAAGGTAAAAAAGTATTGCTATATTTAATTGATTTTAATAGAATATATTTCTATTGCTTATTAAGGGAGATTTGTGTGAATAAAGATAATTTTTTTGATTTGATATTACTTTCGAAAAAAACGTATGCAAGGTTTACTAATAAACTTATAACTTTGTATTTAGGAATAATTTTTGTTGGTATAACCGATGTAATATTTGATGTAATTTTAAACTATAAAGCAGTTTTTTTATACAAAACTGGACCTGTTCTTTTTTATAATTGTATATTCATTGCTATTATTATAGTTTTTATGGGTTTGATTGATAACGTTTTTTTTGCAGTTCCTTTATATGATTTATTTAAACGGTTTAGAATTGAAAGCGATATCTTGGAGGGAAAGAACAAATTAATTAAATTAATGAAAGTTTATATTGTTGCACATTTTATTATTGTTATTTTTAGAACATCTATACTATTACTTGCTGGTAAATATATGTTTTTGAACCAAACGATAGCGATTGGAACGATAGGGTTAATTATAATTAGTATAGTACCAATATGGTTTTGCTCTGCTGTAACAAGGGGTATAAATGTTATATATGCTTTTTCACAGAAACACAGAAGTTTAATTTTTATAATTGTCTTTGGATGGTTTTCACTGGTAGATGTTGCTCTAGGCTTCTTACAAGAATGGATTATGAAGTTGCTAAAGTAAAAAATCTTTAAAATAAGTCTTTAATTTAAAGATTGTATATTGTATAATCTAATTCAATTCAGTATTTTCTTGTCCTGGTGGCCTAATGGATAAGGCAGTGGATTCCGGTTCCACTGATGCGGGTTCGATTCCTGTCCAGGACGCTAGTATGATATATTCCTGCAAACTTTTTTTAAATATTGTAATTAACTTTTTTTTCTTATAAAATGTTTTATTATCATTCTTTCTATGGAGATGATTGATCATGAACTTAGATGAAATAATTAGTTTAGATAGGCAGTACTATATGAATACCTTTTGGAGATAGGACTAAAGTTTTGTTTTACCCATGGAAAGGGTATAAATCTTTGGGATACAGAGGGTAAAAAGTATTATGATTTTTTTTCTGGAATTGCAGTTAATGCTCTAGGGCATGCACATCCTAAAATAGTTCAAGCGATTTCTAATCAGGCAAGTCGTCTTATTCACTGTTCAAGTCTATACTATATAGAATCACAAGCAAAGCTTTCCAAAAAGCTTGTGGAGATCTCATGTATGGATAAAGTGTTTTTTGCAAATAGTGGTGCTGAAGCCAATGAGGCAGCTCTTAAGCTTGCTAAAATTTATTTTAAAAAGAAAAGTTTTAAAGATAAATATGAGATAATTACTTTAAAAAATTCCTTTCATGGAAGAACTCTTGCAACTGTTGCTGCAACTGGTCAAGAAAAGTATCAGAAAAATTATACTCCCTTACCCCAAAAGTTTGTCAGTGTTCCAATAAACAACATAGAAGCTCTTAAAAAAGCTGTATCTAATAAAACATGTGCAATTATGCTAGAGCCAATTCAAGGAGAAAGTGGTGTATACCCACTTGATTCTACATACCTCAAAGAAATACGAAAGATTTGTGACAAAAACAACATTCTATTAATATTTGATGAAATACAAACTGGTATAGGTAGAACAGGCAAAATGTTTGCATATGAACACTATGATGTAGAACCAGATATAATGACACTTGCAAAGGCTTTAGGCGGAGGTGTACCAATCGGTGCACTTTGTGCAAAAGCATCAATAGCCTCTGCATTTGAGCCAGGTGACCATGGATCAACATTTGGCGGAAATCCATTGGCATGCGAAACTGCACTTGCTGTTTTGGATGTAATGTACAAAGATAGCATTATTGATAATGCAAACAGTATGGGAAAATATTTTATTGACCAATTATTAAAAATAAGAACTAAACCTAATTCTATAAAAGAGGTTCGAGGGATTGGTCTTATGATCGGCATTGAACTTTCGTTGCCTTGCGCGAAAGAAATAAAAACACTTTGCTTTGAACATGGATACTTAATTGGTAGCGTTGAATACAATATATTAAGAATTTTGCCTCCCTTGATTATTAGTAAAGATGACATTGATGGCTTTATTGAAATGTTTAGAAAAATAATTTAATCACTAGGAACAGCTAAATAATATTTAGCTGTTCCTAGATTGTTGCTATCATTTTGAATTATTTTAAAGTATAATATTTTGAAATAGGTTTTATACTTTAAAATAATTCAGCCAAGGAGACTTCAAAAATGGGTAAAGCATCCTTAGTATTAGAAGATGGTACGTTTTTTACAGGTGAATCCTTTGGCGCTTCTGGAGAAACAATCGGTGAGGTTGTTTTTAATACCTGCATGACAGGTTATCAAGAAATCATTACTGATCCATCCTATAACGGTCAAATCGTTTCTATGACTTATCCCTTGATTGGTAATTATGGGTTTAATATTTTAGATAATGAATCTCTAAAACCACATGTACAAGGATTCATTGTTAAAGAATTATGTACATACTCAAGTAATTGGCGGTTTACTGTTAGTGCTAACGACTATTTCAAAAATAATAACATTATTGGGGTCAAAGGAATAGATACCAGGTCGCTTACAAAGCACATTCGCCAGTTCGGAAGTATGTTTTCGATATTATCAACTGAATCAGGTAATGTTGACATTCTAAAGGAAAAAATTGAATTATTTAAAAATATAAAGCGAAACCTTGTTATGGAAGTAACTACTAAGACTGTAATCCATAAAGAAGGATCTGGAGAAAAAATAGTTGTCCTAGACTGTGGTGTGAAAAATAATATTATTAGGTCTCTCATTAAAAGAAATTGTGATGTATATATCTTGCCTGCATTCTCTTCATATGAAGAGATACTAAGTTTCGCACCAGATGGCATTCTTATTTCGAATGGTCCTGGAGATCCTGATGATTTGCCTCAAGTAAAACTTGTTACTCAAAGACTTCTTGGTGTAAAGCCACTTCTTGGTATTTGCTTGGGTCACCAAATATTAGGGCTTGCTTTAGGAGAAAAAACGTTTAAGCTTAAATTCGGACATCATGGAGGAAATCATCCGGTTAAAGACCTTGTAACAAATAAATGCTACATAACATCCCAGAACCATAACTACGCTATAAAAAAAAGTGATAATACCGATATTACTATTACTCACATAAATATTAATGATGGAACAATTGAAGGGTTTAGACATAATAAATATCCTATATTAAGCGTTCAGTATCACCCAGAAGCTTCACCTGGACCAATAGAATCAAATTATATATTTGATGAATTTTTAGCACTAATAAATTATGGAGGAATACATGCCGATTAATCCCAATTTTAAAAAACTACTTGTTATTGGCTCTGGTCCTATTATAATAGGGCAAGCCGCTGAATTTGATTACTCTGGAACCCAAGCCTGTAAGGCCCTTAAAGAAGAAGGAATTACTGTGGTATTAATAAATAGTAATCCAGCAACAATTATGACTGACAATGAGGTTGCTGATAAGATTTATATTGAACCAATTACCCTAGATTTTGTCAAAAAAATTATATTACGAGAAAATCCTGATGGTATCCTTGCATCTTTCGGAGGTCAAACAAGCCTGAATATGGCAGTAGAGCTTTCAAATGATGGAATACTTAAGGATATGAATATTAAATTATTGGGAACCTCCTTAGAATCCATAAAGATGGCTGAAGATAGAGAGATATTTAAACAAACAATGGAGAAAATCGGTGAAAAGGTACCCAAAAGCATAATTGCAACTAATATCATACAAGCCCAAAGCTTCGCTTTAGAAATTGGATTTCCACTAATCATTCGACCTGCATATACACTGGGGGGAACTGGTGGCGGCATTGCAAATGATATGGAAGAGTTTATATATATCTGTGAAAGAGGTCTAAAGCTTAGCATGATCAATCAGGTTCTAATAGAACAAAACATATCTGGTTGGAAAGAAATCGAATATGAGGTTATTCGAGACTCAGCTGACAACTGTATAATTATTTGTAATATGGAAAACTTCGATCCTGTAGGGGTTCATACCGGGGACAGTATAGTTGTTGCACCAAGTCAAACCTTATCTGATGTTGAGTATCAAATGTTAAGATATGCTTCTATAAAAATCATACGAGAATTAAAAATTGAGGGTGGTTGCAATGTTCAATTTGCGTTAAATCCTAATAGTTTTGAATATATGCTAATTGAAGTTAACCCCAGAGTCAGCCGATCAAGTGCATTAGCATCAAAAGCTACAGGCTATCCAATCGCTCGAGTCTCAGCAAAGATTGCGATTGGACTTACCTTAGATGAAATAAAAAATTCAGTCACTAAAAATACCTCTGCCTGTTTTGAGCCATCCATTGATTATGTTGTTACGAAAGTACCACGTTGGCCATTTGATAAATTTATAAAAGCTGATCGAAGCCTTGGAACTCAAATGAAATCAACTGGTGAGGTTATGGCTATTGGTAGAACTTTTGAAGAGTCATTATTAAAAGCAGTAGATTCATTAGATATTAAGTTTAACTATCAACTAGGTTTAAGTCAATTTGAAAACAAATCCATAGATGCACTCCTAAACTATATCAAAACTCCTACTGATGATAGGCTATTTGCAATATGTAAGGCTTTACAAAATGGAGCATCTACAGCAGATATCCAAACCCACACAAAAATTGATATATTTTTCTTAAAGAAACTCGAAAACATTGTACTACTTGCAAAAGAAATCCAAAATGCAGGAATCGCTTGGTTAGATTATGATCTTTACTCAAGAGCTAAGAAAATGGGATTCGGTGACTCGTATATTGCAAATCTTGTTAATGTCAGTCTTAAGAAGGTTCTAGCTTTAAAAGATAAATATTCAATAAATCCAGTGTATAAAACAGTGGACACCTGTGCAGGAGAGTTTGAAGCTATAACACCATACTATTATTCTACCTATGAGGATGAAGATGATGTTACAAAAACCGATGATAAAAAAGTTATTGTCATTGGTTCAGGACCTATTCGAATTGGACAAGGAATTGAATTTGATTATTGTAGCGTACACTGTGTAAAAACATTAAAACAACTTGGGGTTACGTCTGTTATCATTAATAACAATCCAGAAACTGTTAGTACTGATTTTGATATCTCTGATAAACTATATTTCGAGCCACTCACAAAAGAGTGTACTTTGGACATCTGTAAAAAAGAAAAGCCCCTTGGAGTCATAGTCCAGTTTGGTGGACAAACTGCAATAAACCTTGCAAAAACCCTTGAACAAGAAGGTATAGAAATTCTTGGTACTACAGTATGCAACATCGATATTGCAGAAAACAGAGATAAATTCTTAAAACTATTAGAAACTTTAGATATACCTATTACTCCTGGTGGAACAGCTTTCTGCGTAAATGAAGCAAAAAGCATTGCAAAGATTTCCGGCTATCCGGTTCTTGTTCGTCCATCCTATGTCTTAGGAGGACGTTCAATGGATATAGTTTCAAACGATGATAGCTTAGAAGAATATATGAAAATTGCTATTGAAATTTCGAGTGAACATCCAATTTTAATCGATAAATATATAAATGGGAAAGAATATGAAATAGATGGGATTAGCGACGGTCTTGATGTTGTTATCCCCGGAATCATAGAACATATTGAACGAGCTGGAATTCACTCGGGAGATAGTATAGCAGTATATCCACCAAGAAAAATCTCAAAAGACGTAAAAACCACTATCCTTGATTATTCGATTAGGTTAGGTAGAGCTTTGAATATTGTAGGATTATTCAATATACAGTTTGTAGTTGATCAAAATGACAAGGTATATGTAATTGAAATTAATCCGAGAGCCAGTAGAACGCCGATACCCCGGGAAGGAAGGAGTCCAAGATAATCCCGGGAGGTAACCGCGGCGGGCCAAAACAGAGAGCCTGCCAAGGAGGGTCGCCTTGTTCCGTTCAGAACCCGTTTAAAGTTGCCGGTTCTATTACCGACTTCGACGCCATCCGCATCATGTTGGCCTAGCCCAGAAAAGATCCGCAGCTGGTCGCATGGCGAAGTCACCAAGCCGGAGACCATCAGACTCACCC
>CAVYEU010000022.1:0-93089 GCA_963767415.1 uncultured Eubacteriales bacterium | reverse complement strand
TTGGCCCCGCAGGGGCCTTGCGTGGGCCAGGCCCGGGTAGGCCGTCGTCATGGCGCTAAACCTACGGTCGCCCGGCCACCATGAAAGCGGAGCGCTCCCCGGCTATTGTCCTGGTCGGAGGGGGTGCCGTCTCCGTCCAGTTCGGAGCGGCCCTGGCCACCAAACTGTTCGGCCGGGGCTCGGGCTGACGGGGCGGCGACCCGCGCCTGCTCATCGCCGCCGCCATCCTGGTGGGACTGGCGCCGGCGCCTTGCCGGCCTCGGCCGCCGGCGCCGTCGGCCCCATGGCCCGCCGTGCCTCGGGGGCGGACCGTGCTGCTGGCCACCGCCTTCGGGCTGGTGCTGGCGGCCACGGACCTGAAGCTTCTACGAAGCGATCGCCCCGATCCCTCTCGGGGTTGCGGTCACTATCGAGCTTCCCGGCCTCGGCCGCGGCCCATCGGGTCGCGCCGGTGGCCGCGCCGCCGCGCCATCGCCGCTGGCGGGCGCGTGTTGCCCCTACTGGCCACGGGCGCCGGGAGGCACCTCGACCCCGTCGGCCTGGCCATGCTGGCCGGTACGTTTTGGGCCGGTTACATCCTGCTCAGCAAGGAGACCGGTCGACGTTTCGACTCGCTCAACGGCTTGGCCTGGGCCATGGCCACAGGTGGGCTCGCCCTGGTCCGCTTGGTGCCCTCAGCGCCGGCGCGGACCGTCCGGCCTGCCGTCTTGGGCCTGGGCGCGGTAGTCGCCGTGCTGGCATCAGTCATCCCCTACAGCTCGTCCAGCGGCCGCCCTCCGGCGGGTCACCCCCCGGGCCTTCGGCGTGATGATGAGCCTCGACCCGGCCCTGGCCACGGTGGCGGGGCTTCCTGGTCCTGCTAGAGAGTCACCCTGCAGGAAGTGGGTTGCCCGGGCCTGGTCGTGGGGGCGAACGTGGGCAACACCTTGGTCGGTCGCCCCGGCGCCGTCGCCCTCGCGCCCGAGCGGAGCGCCCTGAGCGGCCCGGAGGCGGGGCGCCGTTGGTACCGCCTGTGGCGTCTGTGTAACCTTCGGGGGTCTGACCGGGACAGCCGGGGCTCTCAAGCTGCCGATAACTTCGAGAAGGGGGATTGCCGTGGGCGATGGCAGGCACCAAACCCGGCCGGGCGGCGCCGATGACGGGGCCGAGGTCAGCGCTCTGCTCCGTCATGGCTGGAAGCCGGGCGCTCTGTGTACGGCCGTGATCGCCCTCCGGCGCCATTCCCTGCCCTCGCACCAGTGCGCTCAGCGCCTACTAGGTACAAGAAGGGCGGCGATGATTTCCAGGGGACGCTCGGAGCGACGGGCCGAGACCCTGCCTGAGCGGTTGCAGACGCGGGACTGGACGTCGGTCGTGGCTGTGTTCCTGGCGTTGGGGACGAAAGCCACCGGGCGAGGAGCGGGCTGGAAGATCGGTGCGGCGGCCGAGGATATTCGTCGTGCCGAGGGCGTCCCCAGCCCTTCCCCCGGGCGGATCGACCACCGCTTCGAGAGCCCGGCCGAGCTCCCCTCGGAGCCGTTCATCAACTACCGCAACTGCGAGTGCGAGTTCGCCTTCGAGCTGGCCGTCGACTTCCCGGCCCGGGACAAGCCGTACACCGAGGCTGACGCAGCCGCGGGCGTCGAGGCCATGTACCCCGCTTTGGAACTGGGCGACACGGTGTTCCTCGATTCGGTATGGCGCCAGTGCTTACTTCGGTTCGTGCATGGACAACGGCGGCGGAGCCGCCTTCGTGAAAGGGACCGCGGTTCCGGACTGGGCCCTATGGACCTCCCGAACGCAGCCATGGACGTCTACCTGAACGGCTACTACGTCAAGTCCGGAAAGGGAGGGGCGGCGATGGGCCATCCTCTTACGAGCCTTACCTGGATGCTGAACTGGCTGCGAGAACGAGGGCAGCAGTGCCGAGGCCGGCGAGTTCGTGAGCACCGGTACTTGCACCGGCCACCTCTTCGCCCTGCCGGGCGACACTGTCCTCGCTGACTTTGGGGGACCTCGGCGGGTCGAGGCTAAGTTCCTCCCGTGACGACCGCCGACTCGCCGGGGCCGCGGCGCGAGCACCTCCCCGGTGCGCATATCGATCGTCGGGACAGGCTCGTCGGGCTGCCTTTTCCGCCGCCCTGGCCCGTGCCGGTCATCTCGTAACGCTGATGGGACGTCCCGGGTCGGCGGGGGACTTGCTCGAGCGAGGCCACATCGAAGTCAGCGGCCGGCTCAACTTCAGCGTGCCTGCGGGCGCCGCCCCTGCCCGCCCGGGCAGGTCCGGTGGCCGAAGGGGCGAGGGACTTGACGCTCGCCGATGCTGTCCTGTTCACCACCAAGGGGCCGGACCTCCCGGCGGCGATCGAGGAGGTGGCCCGGCACTGGCCTGGCCAGCACACGGAGCAGACATTCGTTGCCGGTGTCCAGAACGGGGTGGTAAAGGACGACTCCTGGCAGAGGCGTTCGGCGCCCCCGCTGTCGTGGGCGCCGCCACGGTCCTGGCAGCCGTCGCCTTTCGTGCGGCGCGGTCAGCGTCTCGGGCCTCGGGACGACTTTTTTCGGTGAGTTCAACGCCCCACTTCGGCGCGCACGGAGCGGGTGAGGGCCGCCTTCGTCGGCGCCGGCCTTCCCTGTGCCGTCGTGGCGGACATCCGGGTGCTGCTCTGGGCCAAGTTCTGCAATGCCATCGGGGTGTTCGGGGTCTCGGCGGTGACAGGCCTTTCGTCCGGCCGAGATCTTCGCTCGCCGTCCCCTCGCCCTGGCCTACCGCTCGCTGCTTGAGGAGGCGGCTTCCGTCGCCGCATCTGAGGGCGTCGAGATCGCCGACTTCCCCGACCTGCCCATGAGGAGCTACCCTCGAAAGCCCCCAGTCCCGACGACTGGGCGACCGATATGGCCCGTGAGGCCCTGCCGGCGGGGGACGCCCCTCCGGGGTTTTCTTCCATGGTCCAAGACCTGGCCGCCGGTCGCCGGACCGAGATCGAAGAGACCTTCGGCGACCTCCTCCGCCGCGCTCGCGCTCAGGGGACCGAGGTCCCCCGGGCCGAGTTCGTCTACCGCTTGATCTCCGGGCTGGAGCCGAGCCCGAGCAGTCCTCGGACGCCCGTCGAGCCTCTTTGGCGGGTAGTTCAGCGTGTCTCTCGAAGAGCCGAGCAAGAAACCAAGGAGGAACGAGAGTGAAGACGAGAAGTAAAGACCGTACGGTAGAGGAGTACGCCGAGTTCATCGCCGTTGTCCTGCGGACCGACACTGGCCTGGACGGCCTGGGGGAGACGGCTTCGGACCGGAATCGGTCGAGGCCTACGTACACGAGTTGGTCTCCCCCGGATCCTCGGCCGACCCCTGGCGATCGAACGCCAGCCCAAAGACCTGCCGTCGTTTTACGTCACCCATGGGGGGCGGGTGTCTCACCGGGCCACTCGGCGGTCGACATCGCCCTGTGGGACCTGTTCGGCAAGGTCTGCCACCAGCCCCTTTACCAGCTGCTCGGTCGCAGGTCCAGCAGCCACTCGCCATCTACAACACCTGCGGCGGTTACCACTACGGCAAGGCGGAGGGCGCCACCGGGTCTCAGCCTGCCGAGCGGTGCCGGCGAGGTGGGTGGGGGAGCAGTGCCCAAAGGCCCCTCGACGGCTACTCCGAGGCCTTCCTGACCGCGCCCAAGCTGGCCTCGAACCCGCTGACGGCTATAGCGGCGATCAAGATTTGGCCGTTCGACGACGTGGCGTGGGCCAACAGTGGTCAGTACATCGGCCGCAAGCTGCGGGAGCCGTCCAGCCCTTCGACAAGGTACCGGTGGTCGGAAGCGACCGCATCGAGATCATGGTCGAACTGCACGGCCGAGCATGGGAAGCCGCACCGGCGATCAAGATTTGCAAGGCACTGGCGGACTACTCGCCCTACTGGGTGGAGGACGCCGTAAGGCTGGACAGTGGCGACGCCTTCGCTCGCTTGCGCGACGCTGACGACGACAGGCCGTTTGCGTTCGGGAAACTCTGGCCGGCCTGCATGCTTACAAGCGTCTGTTCGACACGGGCGCCGTAGACGTCGTTATGTACGACTTCGGCTGGGGGGGCGGCATCCCCGAGAGCCGCCGGGTCGGGCGCTGGCGGAGGCGTACCGGGCTCCCCGTGGCGCCCCACGATTGCGTCGCCCCGTGGCCCTGGCCGTGGGCGTCCACTTCTCCGTCGCCACCGCCAACGCTCTCATCCAGGAAACGGTGCGCGCTTATTACACGGATTGGTACAACGACATAGTCGTGGGCTTACCGGCGATCGAGGGCGGCATCACGCCCCCCGCTACGCCTGGTCTGGGGGTCGAACTAGCCGGGCCTCACCTCACGCCCGGACGCTCATGTCCGGGTCTCGTCGCTGAGCGGGGCCTGAGGGCCCCTCGGGACTTGGGGCGCTCGCCGGCGCCGACATCGTCCCCTAGGGGCGCCGGTGCCTTGCGCCTCCCCGGGCGGCCGGTATAGTATTGTTACAGTTATCGTTTACAATTGTCACAACTAGAACGTGGTTGCAACAACAGCCTAATAGTCCTGTTACGTGACGGTGTGCGGTGCGTCACTGACGTGCGGTGCAGCAAGAACGGCAGAAGAAGGGGGAGCTTTTCAACTGCTCAAGGCCCTACTATTTTAGTCATTTCCCGGCCGCCAATGGAGGGGGACGACAAATAGGCTGGGGCTCCCAGGGCCTGCGGTCGCTTTCATCTGCCTCAGTAGCAAGACGAAACTGAACCAAGCAAAAAAAAAAAAACTCTACGTATTGCTCTATTCGTGCACCATTGGAAGACCGTCTGTTGCGAAAATCCGGCGCAGCCCCCGAAGGGCAAAGAAAGCCGTGGAGCGCAGCCGATTGCAGCTCCCAATCTCACCGCCCGCCCTGTCAAGCCCTAACGCAGAAGTGCGTGTGCACCTGCACTGAGCAGTACGTCCACACCGCCCCCAAAACTGATAAAGGCCAGTATAATGAAGCTTGAGCCATAACAGCAAACAAAACCGTTACGTATTGCTATTGTAGGGCAAGATGATACAGTGCATTCGACAGAGGAAGTCAGGGCTTGGGAAGAAGAGATTTCAAGCGAGTTCACACTTAAAGTCATTCCTGGAGGGCATCATTATTTAAGAGAACCTGAAGGCAAGAATAAGCTTTTAGAGGAACTAAATTCCATTTTAAAGGCTGGAATTAATAATTTATAGGAAGTAGAGGGTGAAATATGATTATAATTAAGTCAAGCTTTATAATTAAATCAGTATTAAAAGGAGAAGATATTTTAAAGCATATAGAAATGATTGGAAGGGTTTGCTATAAGAGTGAAGATAGGATAAATTCTGATTCTTCAAGGAAGTTTGTTGCAAATATAATCAAAAATGGACATGAAGCGGTTATTGAGCATTACTCAATAACCGCAAAGATTATATGCGACAGAGGCGTAACACATGAGATCGTACGCCATAGAATTGCTTCTTACGCTCAGGAAAGCACAAGATACTGTAATTACTCAAAAGATAAATTTAGTAATCAAATAACGTTTATAGAGCCAAACTTTTGGGATGTATCTACAGATGAAGGTAAGAAGAAATATGAAATATGGAGAACTGCGATGGAATTTAGTGAAGCTAAATATATGGAGCTATTAGAAGCTCACGCTACTCCTCAAGAAGCAAGAAGTGTGCTACCAAATTCACTTAAAACAGAAATTGTTATGACCATGAATTTACGTGAGTGGCGACATTTCTTTAAGTTAAGGGTATCAGAAGATTCTCATCCACAGATGAGGGAAATAGCAATTCCTATGCTTCAAAAATTTAAGGAGATAGTACCTGTTGTTTTTGATGATATTTACCCAGAGATCACTTAGCGGTAAGGCAAAGTAATCTCTGGACTAGGGATTGCCTCATCACCAGCTCTCTTGGCGACGGTATCTTAGGAGATCTAAATAGTAACAAGGATATAGAAATACCAGAAATAAATTTGGGGAATATTATTGCTATATTTATAACTGGAGCATATAATTTTTAATGATAGGAACAGCTAAATAATAAAACCGGTTTTTAAAGCTAGAAATCTTTTTAAATTACAAGGAAGAAGAACGCGCAATAATTGTTTTATTGTAAGAGATGATGACGCAGTAATTTAAAAAAATTTCAGCTTTAAGAATCGGAATTTATTGTTTAGCTGTTCCTAAGCAATTATAATAGAGCTTCCGATTGTTTTAGTTAATGATGGGGGAAATATGAATTAATTAAAAAAAAGAAATTTTTGATCATATTAATAAAAATAATCTCAAACATTTAGAAATTAAAGCTTGGAAGAAATAATAATGTTTAATTGGAGGAAATAATAATGTTTAAGAAGAAAACTATTCGTATGATTTTGGTAATCTATTTTATCATTATGCAAATGCCTCTTAGTGGTTTTGCAGTTAATACAATGCCTGATGTTTCCCAAGAAATGTTACAGCCAAATTTCTGGATAAATAAAGTGACATCACCAGATGATGTAATTATGTCTCAAAAAGAAATTTATGCACTAAATCAAAAGAATGAACATAATAAGTCAACATATGTAGTAGATTTAAAAAACTATACTGATATCTTAAGTAAAGATCAATTAACAAATAGATTAAATGACTATCAATTTCCAGATGGGAATAGATATATAGGAAATGACATAGTACCAAAAGAGTATTATAACAATATTAAACTTAAAATGAATTTTGGAGAAATAAAAAACTATAATAATATTCTTTATGGTTGTGCAGTAAGAAGAACTAGTATACGAGAATTTCCAACCTTTGATGTGTCATACGAAACTCCAAATGATTTTGAGTTTGATTTATTTCAAGAAAGTGTTTTACAGGTTGCTGAACCTGTAAGAATATTACATAAAAGTTTAGACGAAAAATGGTTCTTTATACAGGCTTATAATTGCATAGGATGGGTTTTAATAAATGACATCGCAGTTGCCAAATCAAAGGAACAATGGGTTTCGTATATTTATCCAAAGGATTTCCTAATTATTACTGCAGATAATATAAGATTAGCATACAATCCGTATTCGCCGCAAGTTTCCCAAATCGAATTAGGTATGGGTGCTAAGATACCGCTTATTACAGAAAATATTCCGAATCTAGTGGATAATCAAACAACTTGTGGAAGTTTCGTAGTTAATATTCCAGTTTGTGATACAAATGGGAATTTAGATATTAAGCAAGTATTAATACCGGAAGAAAACGATGTATCTGTTGGGTATCTTAAATATACAAGAAAAAATATCTTAAATCAAGCATTTAAGTGCCAAGGAAATAGGTATGGTTGGGGTGGAATGTTTAATAGCCGCGATTGTTCTTCGTATGTTATGGATATCTACAAGTGTTTCGGAATAATGTTCCCTAGAAATACTAATTCACAGGAGTGTTCTTCAGGAAGTTCTATTAAATTTGATACTTTTGATCATGAATTAAGATCAAGTATTTTAGATAATATACCTGCAGGCAGTCTTTTATATATGAGAAATCATGTAGTAATGTATCTAGGGAAAAATGATGGTAAGCATTATGCTATTAATGCTCTTTATTCCCAGGGAGATCCTAATAAACCTTTAGCAACAGGAGGTCTTGAAAAGAAAATTGTAAATAGTGTTTCAGTAATTTCATTAGATCTACTTCTTAGAAGAACTGGAAAACCTTTTTTAGATGCTCTTTCTTCTGTATTAATAGTTAAAAAAACCTAACCAGATTCTAGGTAGATGCCTAGAATCCTTGATGCCGAAGGCGGGACTTGAACCCGCATGTACTCACGTACGCTGGATTTTGAGACTAGCCCTTAACGATTATCCCTCATTACCATTGATTACCATTAATTCTTGTGACCTTCATTATTAAGGGATTTAAGTACTTTAATGTTTATAGTTGATTATCTTAAATTATCTTAAATTTTTACGTTTTGGTAGCAGTTTGGTAGCAATTTTCATAAAAGCAATTATAACATCTTACAAAAACGGTTATAGCATCTCTCAAAGCAATTATATCATAAGAAAAATGATTTCAATATAAAACTTTATAAAAAATTGCGGTTTTTGTAAAAATTTTTTTTATTCTTTTAGCTAAATTAATTTTTCTAAAAAAGCCTCTTTTTTGCCAAATTTTCTGCTCTCTGAAGCTATTTTAGTTATATGAAGTATGCTATCATTAAACAGATCAATATATTTGTTATTATCTGATATTTAAGGAGGTTTACTGTTATGATAATTGATAATTTTTTAAACTATATGTCGGCAAAGGAAGTCTCAGTTTACACCGTTACAAACTATGCTTGTGACCTTAGAGATTTTTCAAAATTCATCTCTGCCAGAAAGTTTAATCAAAGTGAAAATATTATATTTCAAAGTATTACTCTTGATGATTTACATGCCTATTTGATGGATATGAAAAAGAAAGAGCTTTCAAAAAGTACCAGATCACGCAGGGTAGCTTGCTTAAAATCTTTATGGAAGTACCTTGTAAAAATGAAAACAGTTCCTTCAAATATAGCAGAAGAACTTGAAACTCCAAAACTTGATAAAAAGCAACCTATCTATATGACTCCAGACGAAGCACGAAAACTTCTTGATGTCGCAAAGGGTAATGTTAGGGATTTTTGTATATTAACTTTTTTCTTAAATTGTGGTCTTCGTATATCAGAACTTGCATCTATCGAGATTGATAAAATCAAAGAGGATTCTTTAGCGGTAAAAGGTAAAGGAAGTAAATGGAGAACAATTTATTTGAATACTTCATGTTTAAGTGCTTTAATGAATTATTTGAAACAAAGACCAAAAACAAAGGACTCTACCTTATTTTTAAGTCGGTTAAATAAAAAAATGACTACCAGAGCTATTCATGATATTGTAAAAAAATATATTACTTCAGCCGGGCTAGATTCGGAAAAGTACTCGGCACACAAGCTTCGTCATACTTGTGCAACATTATTATATCAGTATGGGAAAGTAGATATTCGGGCAATTCAAGAAATTTTAGGTCATAGCAGTTTAAATACCACTCAAATTTATACACATCTTAACGATGATAGACTAAAAGCTGCCGTAGGTGCTAACCCACTAAATGTTCCTCTAAAGTAAGTTTATTTCTCACATTGCTCAATTAGAAATACAACTTTATCGGAATCTTCTTCAATAATAATTTTAGTAATGTCAACCCTACCTCCAGATACTTGACAACACTTGATTTCAACGCCTTTATCTTTAACTTTTGAAAGTTTTTCTATTAATTCTTGTACAGTCATAAATAAATATACACTCCCCTAAAAACCACTATTGGGTTTAGAAAGATTCTATATGTTAATTGAATATTTTTCAATACCAATAATTATGTGCAGGTTTTTAAGAAAATAAGATATTGGCTTATAACCTTACTGATCATTTTTTCTAAAATGCGATTTAACAGATTTTATAGTCTCAATAATAAAGTCAAATTCTTCATCATTTAAATCTTCGATGAATATGCGTAGGGTATTTATTTTATTTTCAGTAGAATCAATAAACTCTTTAAGTAAGGAATCAATAGTGATTTCAAGAGAATCAGCAATTTTACATAGACTTTCAATGCTCAAGGATTTCTTTGAACGTTCAACTAACCCTAAAAAATTTGTAGACAAATTAACAGCCTCTGCTAGCTGCTCAATAGTCCATCCCTTTTTCAGACGTGCTTCTTTAATTTTAGTTCCTAATATTTTTAAAATATCTGATTTCAAAAAAGATCACTCCGTCTCCAAGTTAATTAAACAAACTATTCGTAGTAATATCCACAATCTATCAGTCACTATTAATAATAACCAGTGGATTGTATTGCTGATTTATTAGTGGTATATTTTTTATATATTGGTAAGAATAGGGAGGATGATTTTATGACTGAAAAAGTTTATTTGGAAATGGAATTATGCAAGCTCAAGAGAGAGCTTGATGAACTAATATCTATCAACAATTTCGACTTTAATTATGAAATAATAAATCTTAGCCAAAAAATTGACACCCTGATCATAACATATATGAAAGAATACATTTTACCGCAAAAGAGTTACTAAAGATGATTTACAGGAAAAAAATATTATTGCTCTTCCTCACTTTTTCTCATGCTCTTTAAGGCTATACGTTTTATATAGTAAATAGTAGCAGCAGGAGTACAACCAAGCTCAAGATTAGCATTAAGTAATGCTTCTTTTAAATCTTGAATTGAAGCATTTGAATCATTCTTAAAAACAGATTTAACTACTTGCATATACTCAATGTATTTTGAGATTCTTTTACGTTTAGTTTTTTTAGATGCCTCCTGCTCTGATGCAGAAGAAGCAATAACTTTTTTAGTAATTGCCCTAATTTTTCTTAATATTCTGGATACTTTAATTTCTCTGATTCCCAGCTCTTGTGCCATATCAGTATGATTTACTTCTTTAGCAAATTTGAGGCTGAAGACCTTCTTTTCAGTTTCGTTTAGTTTTTCAAGAATTTTGTCTATTAAAACCTCGCTTTCAATTTCATCAATTGCTGCATCCTCAAGGCTGTAATCGCTTTTTATATTTTCAAGTGGGTCATCGGGTCTTGAGCTATGTCTATTCATATTAAATTCATAAACATCTTGAATAAAGACAACATTTTTATTTAAAGATATGGCTTTATCTATATTTTCCTTACTTGTTTTTAGAATACTTGCTATTTCATCATTTGATAAATACTCGCTTTCAGGATGTTCATTCTGAAGTTTTGCTATTTTATATAATATTTCACTTGCAGTTCGGGTAGGCTTTATAAGTCCGCTATAATCCCTTAAAAAGCATTTTATTTCTCTATAAATAACAGGAACAGCTAAAGTCGAGAATTTATTCCCTTTTGATGGATCAAATGCTTTTACAGCTTTAATAAATCCTACACAGCCAAGCTGGTAAATGTCATCTTTCTCAATATTATATTTATTCGACACAGCATTAACACTGCCAAAAAGCTTATGAACAGTATACCATATAAGATTTTCATTCTGTTCTATCACTTTTCCGAGGAATTCTTTATCGTTTTTACATTTTGTAATAATCTCATTTTGAGTAGCCTTGTCTTTGTCAATTAAGGAATAGTCACTCATTCTATATTTCACCCCAATATTGAATTATTCAACGCCATTAGCTGCTTTTTTTGCCCTTTTGGCTGGCTTAAATCTTACTGTTTTTCTTTCAGAAATATACATAGGTTTATTAGTTTTAGGATTTAGGGTTTCTTTCGCTGCTATAGTACGAACCTCAAAATTTCCTATATCACTAATATATATAGCTTTTCCTTCCATAAATTTATCAATCATTACCTCTATCAAAGCACCATATACCTCTTTACAGGTTTTTTTCATATGCCCTGATTTTTTTGCAATGCTATCCATCAACTCAGCTTTTAGCACAATATAAAGTTCATGATTTCTTTTACCCATACAGATCTCCGACCTCCTATTATTTAGTCAATACCTAATATCCCTTAATTTGACGTTAACAATTATTTCAAATAAACATCATAAAAACAAGTAAGTAATTTACAATAGCTTCTTACTCCTATGTTTCTCTTGAGTAGCTTTACCGCCTCTCAAATGTTTCTCCTTATAGTTAAAATCCAATATTTCACGTACTTCTTTGGCAAGATCAAGGTTAAGTTCAAGTATACGTTCAGCTGCATCTTTATGTATTGTTGACTTAGACACATTAAAGAATATAGCTGTATCTCTGACCGTACATTTATTTAAAATTATATGGTTTACTACATTACGGACTCTATGTTCAATATGCTGTTTCATAAACTTTGTCTCCCGGTTCTTGAGGATTTGAAGTTTTTCAATAACTTAATATCTGTAAATACGGCATAACAACCTTCTGGAGTTTCCATAAATTCTTTCTCATTAAGGAATTTATAAAGCTGATATTTATTTTTCCTTAACCATTTGAAAAATTTAAAAAGCATAGTTGTTATCAAACTTGTTTTTTTGTCTAAAACACAGACATAGCAATTTATTAAAGGGTCATAATCAATTATTCTAAGGTCTTTCTCATAAACTCTGATTTTATTTTTTGCTTTTATGAATAATACTTTGCTGCAATCAATTCTTATAACTTGAAATCTAAGTATAAATTCTTTCCAATTCTTTTTAGACATTTAATGGTCACTCCTTTTGCCTTCACATTCATAGTTCTCTGATATTCTTAAACCTTGACAATCTTTAGATTCCATCCAGTCACATGATTTGCATGGTTCTTTAAAATCAGTACAATGGGTACTTTCAAACCCATCTTTTCTTACTTGGTTAATAGGGTTATCATTATCTGCATGGCTAAGAAAAATGCCTTGTGCATATGGTTCTTCTGGAGAAATTACAAACTCCTGACTGGACTCATTTAATAGATAAATGTATATATGTCCTTCATTATCAGGATTGTTGTAGTAATCAGAATCAATAACAGGAAGAATATCTTTAATTCGAAGTCCTTTTATACCAAAATTACTCCTGATTCTAATATCCAGCCATTCTCTTTCTTTCATGTAAGCCTTTAGACCAGTTTCCATTTTTATTAAGCTGCCAGCGGGAATAACAACTCTTTGGTCTTTAAGAGGGTAAATATCATAACCAGTAGAAATTGAAGTAGCTCTTTGCGGGATATGAGTTACTTTGTCTTCAAAGTTAGTTACTATTTCAAAACCCCTTGAGCGATTTACATTTGGCAAATCATCAACTCCTTATATCTTTTGTATATCTATATACGATTTAGAAAGGAGTTTTTTTAGGTCAAACAAAAATATTTTTTAGAAAATTTATTATATTTTTAAAAAGCGTATATTTTAGGGTACGACAATAACTTACTTCTATAGCTGCAAGATATATTTTGCCAATTACTAACCTTACAATCTAATTTTTTGTGTTGAATATTTATGTCTGAGCATTTAAGAAGCCTCACAGAAATTTGATGATTTCACTATTAGATACGTTATGCACAATGCTGTTGAAAAAGATTAAGATATTTGCTATAGTTATATTATGTTTTATACTTTAAGTATAAATTGAAAGAAAGGAATATATTCATGAAAAGGTTTTATAATAGAAATTTTAATTCGACTTTAGTAAACGTACATTATAGCAAATTTTTAGAACCCTGGAATAATGAATTTTCTTCATCTAGGGTTATGTTAAGAACAAATGAAAATACATTAATCCCACTTCCAACTGAAGATAATAACAAGGTAAAGAAGTTTTATCCTGCTAATAAAATTGAATTAAAGAAGCAAAAAATATTAAATTTATTAAGTCCAAATAAATTAAATGTAAATTATATAATTGCAGAAGCTCCTACATTAAATTCAAACAGATCTAAAGAATATTTTTATAAGATGGTTGTAGATCAATCTTCAAATGTATTAGTTGTTGCTCCTGCATTGAACCCAAATAAAAAAAATGATTTAGACCCTGATATATTAATTGCGGAAGGAGAAAGTTGTAATTTTAATATAAAAGATCAAAATTATATTGCACAATGTATTAAAATTGAACCTCTACAAAATGGTAGATATCAAATAGATAATGATAAAGCAAATTTATATGTAAGTATAATAAAAATCAGTCCTGAAAATGATCAAAGTAAATCAAAATTATTTTACCAGATAGTTAATATAATAGAAAATGGTTATAACAACAATAATATAAATCCAGCTATAGTGCCGAGTAATATTAAATTTAGTTTAAGAACAGTAGATACCATCCAAAAATATATAAATGATAATAATATTTTAATTGGGGAATATAACCCAATTATTTCTATGTGCACCGCAGGGTTAGATAGATCAGCAACTTTTGTATTACTTGATGATTTTTTAAGGGATATTGATTTTAAAATCACTCAAGAGTTACAGACTGAAAGTAATTTTAACGAATTTAGTGAAAGTTATTATAGTGATTTACAAACTGCTGCAAAGGTTATTGAGAGTCAATCCACTCAAACTGCTGCAATAGGGTGTCTGGAAAGCTCTCTGCATAACAATTATCAAGATGATATATCAAGATTTGATAGCATTATTAAAAAAGAAGTTGAAAATAGAATCAATCAGAATAAAGAGATTTTATCTAGAAAATCCTTAAATGACTTGAATGAAATTAGAGTATTAAGTTAGGTTTACTCTTAAAACGAATTGCTTATTTAGCCCTATAAGGACAAATAAAGGCAGCGGTAAAATTCATAAAAATTTCCGTTGTTAAAGTTTTATTAGAGTGTAATTTTTAAAGGATTGTCTTTTAATTTAGAAGATTCCCTTTGCGTATACTCCTCTTTTAATTGATGTAAAGTCACATTTCTTCTTTGTGCTTCTTCAATTATCTGAACAGCTTTATCAAATATCATGTTATTAGTCCTAGAATGACTACTAACTAATCTATTTTCTTGTAACATACTAAGAGGTGTTTCAAAATTTGTTAATATTCTTTGCTTTCTGTTTATAAAATTTGTTTTCATCTTTCTTAAGTTTTCATTTAACAAGTCCATTGTTTCTTGTGGCATATTTTGAATATTATAATTATTGTTATTAAAAACTTGGTCAATAATACATTCTGGACAATTTTTAACATCTTGTAAGCATTTTAAAAATTCAACAAAAATAAATGTTCTTGGGCTATCCTCGCCATCAAGCATCCTTAATATATCAGCCTCAGATGTATTTGCTAAAGATGAAAAATCTTTAATCTTATCTTGAAATATATTTTGAATAACGAAGTTTACTGCATGTGAATTATCTCCGTCTTGTTCAAATGTATCTGCATGATCAATCTTGCCAATTCGGCCATTTTCATCATAAAAAAAGTTAGAAATATTACCATCAGAACAACCAATGATAAGTATCATTGCCATCAGTCTAGCAAATCCAATAAAATGTTCTTTATCTTTTTCTGAAATTTGGCTCATTGATAATTGGTTAGGGAAAAAATCTTGGAGTGTGTGATCACCATTGCTAGTTTTTTGTACTTTAATTGGTGTTAGGTTAATTTTTTTAGAAGCACTTGCAATACCATAAAATAAATCACTTGCACGTCCATTTGCATAATCGTTATCTAACGATAGTGACCTGCGTTCTGACCTACTCATTCTGCGATCTTCGTCAATATCAATTAGTAATTTTTCTTTTGGTACAATGTAAGAATTATTTTGATTGAATATATTGAACAAACAATATGCAGCAGCATATTTAAAGGGAGGACGTATTATAGCTTCATCTAACGGAATAGCATCATTTTTTATAAGATATTCTACAGTAGTTTCTACTAACCTTTTTTCATCTTCGTTTGCTATTTTTTTTTGTTTTTTTGATATACTGAGAGCTAGGTCATCATTTTTTTCCGACCATGAAACACCTTTCATAATAGATTTGTTTTCACCACCATCTAACTGCCTCCGTTCTGAAAGCATTCCTATACTTAATTGTTCTATGCTTACATTTGATATTGCTTCTATATAGGCTTGTCTATAAGAAAGTGTTCTTAATACACGATCAGTTTTAAAATCTTGACTAGAAATACTTGAATTAGTGGAATTGTTATTTGAAAGAGACTGCATATAGGTTGCCTCCTTGCATAACTAATTTGTATAAATATAACATCTGCAAGTACATAAGACTTCTTTTAGCTTCGTAATATAATATGGGTTTATTAGAAAGATTAAAGTATATTAATAGTATGAACCTTGTGACAAGCTACGAATTAGTTTTTATATGATTACAACAAAATACTCAGCGTTTTATCTATAATAGGGGTTAAATTAATTTTAATACCTTATATATTAATTATATAACAAGTAGGCATGAATTATCAAAATATTTTGGAGCAAGGATAGTTGATTATTAATATATTCCCGATTTATACCGAGAATTTATACTGGATATGATGAAGTTTATAAATATTGTTTATAAATATTTTAATATTGTTTGAAGGTTTTTGAAAGATTATGGAGAAATAATAAATATTGGAAATAAAAAAGTAACATAAAATTCGGAGGTGCTTTTCGAGGGGGATAACTGAGTGTCTGTTAAATTGGTTAATGACAAGACTTACATTGATAGCTTATTCAACAACCTCTCAAAACAAAAAGAGTTGCCTGTTTCGGTGCATATAGAGAACAGTCAACACTTTAGCACGATGTCTTTTAGCTATAGAAAAAAAGGTATATTTAATATATTAATAAATAATAAAGAAAATATAATGTCACCTAATCAGAAAATAGATGTTGTATTTATTCACGAAGAAGTCCTCTTCAAGTTTACTAGCTTAGTTGTTGAAATAAAAGAGAATGAATGCTTAATAGAGAAACCAAGTTCTATTCATACGACATCCAGGCGTTTGGTTAAGAGACACAGGGTTGAAGAAGATGAAAACATTTTTGTTTCAATTCATGGTTTTCCTGAAATAATTAGACCTGCCGATATAAGCATAAATGGTCTGTCTTTTATACTCACTAAAAAGATTTTTTTTGAAGGGCAAGTCTTGACCAATATAAAAATTATGTTACCTGATGATTCTAAAGTATTCGTTGATGCCGAGGTAAAAAGGCTTAAAGAGCTTAATGGTAGTTTCATTTATGGTATTGCTTTTAGACAAGAAGGTGTACTTATATACAGAAAGTTATTTAATTATATACTTTCCAAATCTTACTCAAACATTAAATCCTTAGATAACTGTTCTCCCGATGAAATAATTAACCTATATACAGCATCCAAACAATTAGATATACAAACAAGCGACAGCAATTATGATAACTACTTTAAAAATAAACTCAATCAATTTAATAATTTAAAAGATAAGCATACCATATTCTCAAGCATCGTGCAGGCTAAAGAAGACAAGCTTTTGAACATAGGTTCACTTCTAAGGTTATATAATAGAACCTTTTTAGGGCAACAATTCATATCAGTCCCCGAAGCAAAATCAAGCACCAAAGCAAAATCTGACATCCAAATTGCACTTGCAGATATTATGTTAAATCATCCATACTTTGAATATTGCCTGATATACAACGAAACAGATGTGTCCTCTAAAGTTCAATTCGAGGAAATTAATAAATTTATCAGCGACAATAGCAAAATGCAATCTGATGAAATCGAACATTTTGTTTGTGATTTAGAAAATTACGATGATTTAAATTTATCAGATGACTACTATGTTGTATTAGCGGATAATCCCGATAGTTTTTTAGATTATTGTAAAAAAGCACTATCACAATTAGAAATGGATTGCTACGATTATATCGATAAAGTAAGCTTTTCTCTGGAAAAAATAAAGATAGTGTATGAATCATTAGGATTGTTTGTCGTAAGGAGGTTTTGGAAAATATATAGAGGTAGTACTCTTGTTGCATATGCTGTTGCTGAGGCTTTTAGTGATGGCGTCAGCGTAAGTAACTTTAATGATACATGTAGGCTGTATTTTATTGATGACTTAATTGATTTAGAGTTGACTCTATCTGTAATATTACCCGAATTAAAATGCTTTTTTGAAAGATATGAAAAAAGAACATTTAACTTATGTTTTAATAAGACTCAAGGTCAATATACTATACATATAGACGGATTAGATTATAAAGGTACGGTACAAAGAGTAATTATGAATATAGAGGGATTATCTCAATTCAAAAAACTATTGTCTACAAATGCAGATCATTATACGAAGTATTATCCTCTAAGTTATCCGCAAAGAGCTATATGGAATATCGAGAGATTTTACCCAAATACAAGCTTCGGTAACATTGCAGGAACGGTTAAAATTGAAGGTGAAATTGATTATTCAATATTAGACGCAGCAATTAATGTATTTATAGAAAAGAATGATACAATCCGACTAAGAATAGTTGAAATAGATGGAGAACCAAAGCAATATATACATGAATACAAAAATAAAAAAATACAACTACTTGATTTTAGTAAGGAAGGTATTAAAGGACTTTATAAATAGGACAAGGAACAAACACATAAGCCTTTTAAGTTAACAAACTCAGATTTATTTTATTTTGCGTTGATACGACTTAATGATAATGAAGGTAGATTTTATATTAAAGCACATCATATAGTAATTGATGCATGGAGTATTAATTTATTAGTTAATCAGATTATGCAATATTATTCCTTGATAAAAAATAACCCTACCCTTAGTAAAGACAAATATCCTTCTTATATCGATTATATTTTAAGTGAGGAAGAATACAAATATTCTGAAAAATTAAAGAAAAACAAAGAATTTTGGAATAATAAGTTTAGTACCGTTCCTGAATGTATTTCTATAAAACAGCATTCTACTGGGTATACAAACATTAAAGCAGAAAGAAAAACATTTATTGTTCCTCATGAGTTATCTCTAAAAATTAAAAAATATTGCAAACAATATACAAATCTGTGTTTGCATTGTTTCTGGCAGTTATGTACACCTATATTTATAGAATAACAATGAAGAACGATATAGTCTTAGGAACTCCTATTCTAAACAGATCCAATATTAAAGAAAAAGAAACTATAGGAATGTTTATAAGTACCATTCCAATAAGAATAAATATTGACGAGAAATTAACTTTTAAAGAGTTTGTTGAAATAGTATCTAAAGAACTAATGATTTATTTAAAAAATCAAAAATATCCATATGAATTAATTCTACATGATTTTAGAGAAACACATAATATTTCTGATCTATTATTTGATGTAATCATTTCTTATCAAAATGCTTCATTTGATAAAACAATATCTTTGGAAGACTATAAAGGAAGATGGCATTTTAATGAAAACCAAGTCGAATCATTGGCACTACATATAAACGATAGGGAAAATGAGGGGCAATTTATATTAAATTTGGACTATAGGGTTGATGTTTTTGCAGGAGATGAAATTATAAAGCTTCACGAGCATTTTATGAATATTATTGAGGATGCTGTTGATAATCCAGCAAAGAAAATATTTGAACTAGATATTTTATCAGAATGGGAAAAGAATAAGCTTTTATATGAATTTAATAATACCTATACGAATTATCCAAGAGAGAAAACTATACATGAGTTATTTCAAGAGCAAGTTGAAAGAACACCTGATAATATTGCTGTTGTATTCGGAGATAAGGAATTAACATATAGAGAATTGAATAATAGTTCAAACCAGGTAGCAAGAGTGCTTAGAGATAAAGGAGTTAAACCTGATACTATTGTAGGAATTATGGTTGAACGATCTATTGAAATGATGGTAGGAATACTTGGAATATTAAAAGCAGGAGGAGCATATTTACCTATTGATCCAGAATATCCTGAAGACAGAATACGATTTATGATAAATGATAGTAAAACAAAAATATTGTTAACACAAAATAGTTTAACAAAGAAAATGGTCTTTGATAGTGAATTAATTTTTTTAGATGATAAAAAGCTGTATTATAACAATAAAACTAATTTAGATAATATTAATAGTATGTCTGATTTAATATATGTAATTTATACTTCTGGAAGTACAGGGCAACCCAAAGGTGTTATGATAGAGCATAAATCAGTTTGTAATTTCATATATTCAATTTTTAGTTCTTATGAAAAGGATATTAACTCCAAAGATATTTGTTTAAACTTAGCAAATATCTCGTTTGACGTTAGCGTATGTGAAATATTTTTACCTATATTATTTGGAGCTAAATTATTATTATTACCGAAAGAAAATATTCTTGATTTATCATTACTATCGAAAATAATACTGGGTAATAAGGTAACATTTTTATATATCCCACCTTCAATATTAAGTGATTTATTAAATTATTTTAAAAAGTTTCAGCAAGAAGTTAATATTAATAAAATTCTTGTAGGTGTTGAGCCAATAAAAAAATATGTTTTAGAAGAATATATTAGATTAAATAAAAATATTAAAATAATAAACGGATATGGACCTACAGAATGTACAATATGCTCAACATTTTTTAAATATTATTCTGAATTTGGTTCAGATAAATATATTGATGACGTAAAAGATTTATTGGGAGATAAATCTAAATCTACTAATATATTAAAGTCAAATGTTCCTATTGGTAAACCCCTTAATAATTACAAATCATATATTTTAAATAAGAAACATCAAATAAATCCAATTGGAGTTGTTGGTGAATTATATATTTCTGGTATAGGCCTGTCAAGAGGCTACTTAAATAAGCCTGAACTTACTAATGAAAAATTTATTTGCAATCCATTTAATAGTTCTGAAATAGTTTATAAAACTGGAGATTTAGTTAAATGGCTTCCCGATGGTAATATTGAATTTATTGGTCGTATTGATAATCAAGTAAAAATTAAAGGTTTTAGAATAGAATTAGGTGAGATTGAAGCTCTTTTATCTTCATATCCTTCTATTAAACAAGCTGTTGTAATAGCTAAAGATAACAAGGATTATGCAAACAAATATTTATGTGCATATTTTGTTTCTGACAGAAAATTTAATGACCAAGATATCCGAAAATTAAAGCTAAACATGAAAAAATTTCTTCCTGAATATATGATACCTTCTTATTTTATCCAAATTTTAAATTTACCAATTACTGCGAATGGTAAAATAAACAAGCAACATCTTCCAGATCCTAGTTACAATATAATAAACAATAATATTGAAAATCCAAGTAATGACATAGAAATAAAATTACTTGAGATAATTAAAAATAGTCTCGTTATTAAAAATATAGGAGTTTCTGACAATATATTTGATTTTGGCGTTGATTCTCTAATATTGATGAGAATTGTGTCTATGACAAGTAAATATAATTGGAATTTAAATGTACAAGATTTTTATCAATTTAATAATGTAAAAGAAATTGCAAAAAAAATCAAATTAACTATTGAATCACCATTATCCAATAGTTTTGATACTACTAATAATATTTTAAACGAAATTACTAATTATGTTTCTAATACTATTATTACAGATGAACATCAGATAAATAATGGAGATAAAATAATATTCAATAAAGTTTTCTTAACAGGAGCAACTGGGTTTTTAGGGGCACATATACTAAATATTTTATTAGATAATAGTAATGCTCAAATATTTTGTTTGGTTCGTGATAAAAATAACGATTTCGAAACTAGGTTTTTAAGTATATTAGAATACTACTTCCCAGATAAGTATCTAACACAGATAAATGATAGAATTCATATAATTAATGGAGATATTTCACTAGAAAGATTTGGATTACCTCAAAAAAGTTATGAAGAACTCGGCAATAAAATTGATCTAGTAATTCATTGTGCAGCTTTAACTAAACATTTTGGAGATGACTCTGAATTTAATAAAGTAAATTTGTTTGGAACTAAAGAAATTATTAATTTTTGTGATGAATTTAAAATTAAATTAGGGTATATCTCAACAACTAGTGTATCTGGGGATGGCCTTGAGCAAAAAATTAGAAATCTAAAATTTACTGAAAATGATTTTTATATTAATCAAAATATTTTAGAAAATCCTTATATAAGAAGTAAATTTGAAGCAGAAAATATTGTGCTTAAAGCTTTAGAAAATGGCCTTGATGTAGCTGTTTTTCGAGTAGGTAATCTTACAGCACGATACACTGACAAAAAATTTCAAA
The DNA here is from genome assembly GCA_963767415.1 of uncultured Eubacteriales bacterium. Taxonomy (GTDB): domain Bacteria; phylum Bacillota; class Clostridia; order Acetivibrionales; family CAVYEU01; genus CAVYEU01. Next base: position 71,465 of record CAVYEU010000022.1, on the reverse strand, counting down.
TAAATAAAAACGAAAATATGTTTTATAATATATTAAAAGCAATAATCAAAATAGGAGCAGTTCCAGATATAATGCTGGACATAGCTTTAAAATTTACTCCTGTAGACTATTGCAGTATTGCAATATTAAAAATATTAGAAAAGCCTATTATTGAAAATCGTATTTTTCATTTGGTTAATCATAATGTTATAAAAATATCAGAGTTATTACAGATATTGAAATCTATGAATATTACAATTAGTGTACTTCACAATTATTCTTTTGATCAATATCGAGATTATATTTTGAACTTAAACCTTATGAAAGAACATTCTCCTGAAGAATTTATGCTAAATTATATGAATATATTTTTCGATAATTATATGGTAGAAGTTAGAAGCGAAATTACTATAGTGTATTTAAAAAAATTGGGTTTTGAGTGGCCTCATATTGATGGTTCTTATATTAAATATTTTATTTATCCTGATTAATACAAAAGGAGCTGTAGAACCATGCAAACATTTTTAAATTTTACGAAAAAACATATTAAATTCGGTGTTATTTTAATTTTCGTAGTAGTAAATAGTATTTTGGCTTTATTATTTTATCCAGTAATTCCAATTATTTTAAACTACCCCCCTGAGTCTATAAATACTCAACTAGATATTGAAATGTCTAAAATCCCGTATTTATTCGCAATATATTATTGTAATGACTTTAGTCATTTTAGTTGGATGCTCGGTACTCTTAAGAATATTTAAAGGAATTAATAAATGGGATGCTTTAGTAGACGATTATTCTGATGATGCTGATTTCAAATTGAAAGAAATAAGAAAGAAGTGTTTTAATACACCATATATAGTTTATATTTAATTGATGATTGTAAAGAGGGCGGACTTAGTATAGGGCTTTTTACTGCCGAACTTATACTAAAAGAAAATTTTAATGGTAAAGTTTCGTTTAAAGAATTTGATGAAAGTAAGTCTGGTGGAGGAATAATATTCGGAATATCAGTACCTACCGAAGGATATAAGATTAGTGTGCGGGAGGTGTGGTATGAAGAATAACATAAGTAAAATAAATTATAGTGATTTTAATTTACTTATTGTTGATGATGATGAAGACATCTTAATTTCATATACCCAAAACTTAACAAATTTGGGCTATAAAGTTGTTTGTGCTAAAAATGCTAAAGAAGCGGTGAGGGTTGTCAGAGAAAGCAAAGAAAAAGAAACTGAAATCCACGTCATGGTAATTGATTTTTATATGCCAGAATATTCAGGTGGCGATGCAGTAAAGGAAATAAGAGAATTTAATAAAGAAATAGTAATATTGCTGCAAACAGGCTTTGCTGGGGATAAGCCAGCAATCGAGACTCTGGAATCATTGAAAATACAAGCTTACCATGATAAAACACAAGGTTTTGATGAGTTTCTTGTAAGAATTATTTCTTGTATTCGGACATATATGCAACAAAGAAGAATTGCTGAACTTAACAAAGAATTAAAATTAGCTTATGAATCCATAGAAAAGCTGAAGAAAAACCAATCTTTACTAATTAATGCCACAAAACTATCAACTAAAGGACAACTGATATCAAATCTACCATTTTGGCTAAGAAGTACCTCAAAAAGATCATTTTATAAAATATATGAATTAGAAGAGTTGATTGAAAATATTCTGCATAAAAATGTTAATAAAGATAGTTCTTGTATTGAAGAGTGCGAGAAATATAAGAAGGAAATATTAGCTCATATTGAGTCGGTGAAAGAATATCTTATAACTGATAATAATTCTATAATGAGTGCTTCTGATGATATAAAAGAAAAATTAAATCAATATAATTACATGATTATCGAAGAAGATGATCCAGGTGCAGATGCTATTAATATGATATTTGGACCGAAGACTTTTCAGTTTTTGAAATTTCTCAATACTGAATTGATATCAGGATATCAAAGTTCACTTATTGTAAATGATAAATCATTAGGAGATATCGAAAAATTGAAGCTCAATGGCGATATTTCTGTGATATTGCAAGTAATTTATAGTATAACAATTAATCTGGCAAAGTATATGTTTAAATTTTCTGATTATGATAGAAAAGATCTGAGGAAATATCATGAACCTTCAGCTGGTCCAATTCATATGTTCTTCATTCAACCTGCTAATAATGCACCAGAAGAAAGAAAATATTTATTATTTCATATTGGAGTACACAATAAAGATATTAAAGAAAAAGTAAAAGAAAATTTAATAAATGATTGCAAAAACAATGGTATAGCTTTGGGATTGTTTTCATCCCAATTACTTTTAAAAGAACGCTTTAATGGTATTTTAGAGTATTCTGAAATAAGTGAAGATGATGAAAGTTACGGTGGTCTGGTTTTTACAATCAAGATACCATATAGTAATAACTCAATTAATGATGTTTGAGAGGTGGAGCTATTATGAATAACAATAAAAATTATTATGAACAGTATGTAATCTTATTAGTAGATGATGATTCAGAGCTAAATAAGGTAAATTCATATGAATTAAAAAATATAGGCTTTACCGTTCATTGCGCTGAAAGTGGAGAAGAAGCGATAGAAATAATGAATAAGCAAAAGCAGCATATAGATATTGTTATAGTCGATTTTTATATGCCTGAATTCACAGGGGAAGATACTGTTCTGGCAATAAGAGAATTTAGTAAAGATGTCGTGATAATACTTCAAACAGCTTTTTCTTCTGACATTTCAGCAACAGAGTCATTAAATATCTTGGATGTTCAGGGCTACCATGATAAAACAAAAGGATTTGATGAATTATTAATATGGATTATTTCAGGTATAAGGACTTGTGAACAAAGGAAAAAAATAAAAAAATTATACGAAGAAATTGCATCAGCTAATAATTTAATCAATAATTTTAAAGAAAAGCAATCGTTTCTTTTGAATGAAATAAATTTAGTTAGTCTAGGACAGTTAGTCACTGGAATTCCATTGACCTTAAAAAAAAGTTTAACTTTGTTGAATATGGAATTAAGAAAAATAGAGAAAGACCTTTTTACAGTAGCTAATTACGAAAGTTACAAGAGAAAAACTACCGAAAAACAAGAACGCCAAAGAATATACGAAACATATAAAAGTAATAGTCATGACAAAATAAAAAATTGTATACATATAATTAATACAAGTATAGAATTTTTAGACGAGAAGAAATCAATATTCACAAAAATGGCAGACTTTGATAAACCTAGTAAAGATAGAAATCTTACGCTTTTATTTGATTTATTTATAAGTGCTGAATTGTCTTCGATTTATAATATTAAATTAAATATTGTAAAAGATGTTTGTACAGATAAATATTTAGGTAATATTGGAGATATTAAATTTAACAAAAATGCTTCTGTAATTTTACATCTTATGCAAAATATTCTATTGAACTGTGCCAGATATATAACAAATTATTCTGATAACCAAAAAGAAAAGCAAATTAATTTGGCTATAGTTCCCCAATATATTGATGGGAAATATACATACATTGAAATATTGATTATCCTACCAAATTATTCTATGTCAAGTGTTGCAAAAGAAAAAATATTACAGGCTTGTAAAAATGGTGAGCCGACATTGGGACTTCTTTCTTCTAAAATACTACTTGAAAAAGATTTTAATGGTAAATTAGAATTTGTAGAAGGTTCAGATAATCCGAAAGATAATGGTATAATTTTTAAAATAACAGTACCCTGCACATAATCTAGTAGATTTGAGTGTCCAATTTAGTAAAAACTACATTATCAAAAATAAAGTTTATAATAGAGATTTCAGTGTGTGTACCCAAAAAACTCACTAGTTAGTTGATTGATACTAGCTAGTGAGTTTTTTTTGAAATTTTACGAATATAATGAATTCCCTTTCAATATTGACATATATCCTGTAGTTATCAATCCGAGTAATAATATACTACGAATTTATACTACGAATAATACATTTGTTTTTTATTTGACTTATTATTATTTTTTGTATAAAATAAATATTGAGTTTGGTAGTAAAAAAACGTAATTAAGAGTATAAAAAGTCTATTCAAATAAGCGTTTTTCATTACTAATAAATGTACTCATCATATTGACTTACTTTAGCGGTACTTCTAAATTTTAAAACAAGGCTAAAATTTATATTGTCTAATAAGATAAATAAATCTAAAAATAGACATATTTATATTATCCAACAAATAAGAGGAGGGGGTTGCGTGCAAAATATAGATCATATAGAAGATAAAAAAAACAATCAAAGTTATTTTTGGTGGTTTGTATTGAGATTCAAAAGTGTATTTAATTACATCGGAGAATTGACGAAATTTGTTATTGGAAAGGTGAAGAAAATGGGTGGAGATAGTGAGGAAAGTTGGGGAACTCTTATTAAACAAATAGGAAGTGCAATAAAAGATATTTTTATTGGATCGCCCCAGGGGCAAGTAGTTAAGGCGATTAATCCTGAAGATTTGGAGATTGACTGTATCTCAGCGATTGAAAATGATGCTTCAAGGGCAGCACAAAGAAGAATAATGAAAATATACAACTCTAGTTTTAGATTATCACTATCTAAATAATAATTTAAAATTAACTAAAACAAAGAGATTCTATTTATAATGAGAAATACATTGATTCTAACCTACTTAAGACTCTGAAATTATAGGTGGAGGTATCGTTTGTTTGATATATTAAGTATTGTTGTTGGGAGAGGAATTAATAAATGTCAAAAGTAATAGATATAATCAAAAATAATGGGGATATTAAAATAATTGAGCAAGAATTAAAAAGTGTTAATGTTGATCAAGAAACAGACTCTAATGGAGATACGCTCTTGATGGTTGCAATAGAAATAGAGCGTAAAGATGTGGTTGAACTACTTTTGCAAAATAATACTAATGTTAATATATCAAAAGAGAATGGAATGACTCCTCTGATGATAGCAGCAATAAATGGAAATAATGAAATACTTGAATTATTAATACGCAAAGATGCTCATAGTATTAACGATTCAGATATATATGGTTTTACAGCATTATTGTATGCTATAAAATTTCAATATTTAGATTGTGTTAATACTCTTATTAAAAATGGTGCGGACATTAATTACTTAAATTCAAGCGGTACGACACCTCTTTTAGTTGCTATCCAAAGTTCAAATATTGATATTGTAAACCTACTGCTTAATAACCAAAATATTATCCTAGACACGCCTTTTGATTCATCTCAAATAACTGAATTGATGGTAGCAGCTGCATTAGGTAACAAAAGAATAGTAGAAGCTCTTTTAAATAAAGGTGCCGATATAACCAAGAAAAATACTCAAAATAGGACTCCTCTTATGTTTGCAGTGGAAAATAATAAAAAAATTATAGTAGAACTATTAATCCAAAAAGGCACATTGGTTAATGAAGTAGATTCTGATGGTTGGTCTCCTATCATGTTAGCTGCACATAAAGGATTTGTTGATATAGCAGCTATTCTTCTACAGAATAATGACAATAATGCATTGCTAAACAAAACTCTTCCAAATAGGCTCAACGCAATGCTTATAGCTGCTAGCAATGGACAAACTGCGATAGTTAAATTGTTTCTCGATAAGGGGGACAGTCTTGACTATCTTGAGTTTGAAGACGTAGAGAAAATATTTGGAGAAGGAAGTAACGTAAACAAAGAAATTATTCACTTACTCCTATCCAGAGGTACAAATAAACCAGCTATAAAAGACTTGTTAATTAATGAGTATATAAAAAGACTTTCTCTTGATGAAAAAAAATTGGAGTTAGCAAAGGCATTAAAAAATGCAGATGAAAAACAGATAGCTTTATTGATTGAGTTAGGAGTATTAAGTGATGTTACACCAGATATATTTCAAACTTTAAGACCTGCAGTAACAAACTATTATCGAGTTAATAGAGCTACAAATGATAGTGAAAAAGACTATTATAAAAATACTGCATTATTAATTGCTACTGGTTACGGAGAAACGGGCATTGTTAATATGCTTATCAATAATGGTGCTAATATTAATACTAGGAGCGATAATGGAGATACTGCTTTAATAGTTGCTGTGAATAATGGGCATGCTGATATTGCTGAAATACTTATTCATAGTGGTGCTGATATTGAAGCTAAAAGCTTTACAATAAATACTGCTTTGACAGTTGCTATTAAAAAAAGATATGCTAATATTGTTCGATTACTTGTTCTTAATGGCGCAAATGTTAATATTAAAGATGGTTTCAATAATAGTGCTTTAGTATTGGCTGTTAATAATAATTGTACAGATTCTATTAACATTCTTATTCAAAATGGTGCTAATATAAATGAAAAGAATAGTTTCGAATATACTGCTTTAATGTGTGCTGCGGAAAATGGGTATAATGATATTGTTGATATTCTTATTGGCAGTGGTGCAGATGTTAACGCAAAAAATTGGCATGGAGATACTGCTTTAATGTGTGCTGCGGAATATGGGAATACAGATACTGCTGACCTACTTATTCGCAAGCATAATGCTAGTCTTGAAGCTAAGAACAATGATGGATATACTGCTTTAATTATAGCTGCAAAAAATGGGTATAATGATACTGTTGATATGCTTATTAGCAAGTATACTGCTAATCTTGAGGTTAAAAGCGAATATGGAGATACTGCTTTAATGATAGCTGCAAAAAATGGACATACAGATACTGTTGATATGCTTATTAGCAAACATAATGCTAATCTTGAAGCTAAGAACAATGATGGATATACTGCTTTAATGATAGCTGCAAAAAATGGACATACAGATACTGTTAATATTCTTATTAATTTGGGATATCCTGTATCAAATATAACAAATAAATTTTTCAAAGATGTAGGACTAAATTTGGGATTGTTTGAACTAAGGGCTAAGAGCCAAATTAAATCAATGGTATCATTTGCAAAAGAAAAAATATCATTTATTGAAAATAACCTCAATATGTTACCAGATAGTTTTTTACCTATAAAAAAATTCATAGACACTATTTCTGCTAAGTGGTTTAGTTGGAATCCGTTTAATTATACTCAGAATCGATATGAATTAGGAAAAATAAATAGAAAATTATCATTAATATCCTATTATGCTAATAATCTCTTTTTACGAAATGCTATTGCAAGCAATCGCAATGAAAGCCAGGGATTTTTTGAAAACGATTGTTCAAATATTATTTTAGACTATGCTGGAATACGTAGAGAAGCATCAATTAAAATTAATATTAATCAAATTAACAAAGAATTTGCAGAATTAAGAGAAATAATAGCTTCGTACATACCAGAAGAAGAATTAAAAAGATTTGACTCTAATCTAGCAGAACTAAACAAAGACAACTTTCATGGCACATCAAATAGACTAACTCAAGACAAAGGTATTCCTTCTATACATGTGCAGCAAGACAAAGTTACACCAATGTTTAAGAATGAACTAACATCTTCATCATTACCGAATAACTCATTTTGCTCAAGAGTTTTGGATTTTATATGCAATTTATTTCAAGAAATACGAGATTTTTTATACAGTTTGATTTCTAAAAGAAATTCTGTATCAAACCCTGCTTTAACTATTATTCCAACACCAAAATCAAAATTAGGGGAAAACATAGGCCAAGGGAGCATCTTACAGACCAATCAAACAATACCTCTAAATGTACCAGTACCTACAGTGCCTACTTCAAGCATTGTAAATATGCCTGGAGCAAATATTGTATTAAATAATAGCTCGACAACAATAATAGCACGACCAAACTTGACCCCATAAGCTCAAATTGCGGAAGCTTTCCAAATTAAAATGCACTGAGTATCTTGAAAAACCAATATATTTTCACACTCATTTATTTTTTGTTTGACTTATTGTTATTATTTGTATAAAATAAATATTGAATTTGGTAGTACAAATGCAAATAAATATATGGGAAATCTATTTATAATAGTGATTCTTCTGTACTAACAGACATACTTATCATATTAGCCCGATTTAGAAGTACTTCTAAATTTTAAATAAAAATTTAAATTTATATCATATAATACTATAATTTATTCTATATATATTTTTTTAAACTTAAGAGGAGGGGATCGCGTGCAAACTATACAGCATACCGAAGATAAAAAAAACAATCAAAGTTATTTTTGGTGGTTTATATCGAGATTCAAAAGTGTAGTTAATTACATTGGAGAATTGACGAAATTTGTTATTGGAAAGGTGAGAAATATGTTTAGCTATTTAGGAGAAAGTACAGGATTAAGCTTTGTAGCAAAGGGTACATGGAGATTGATAGACTACCTTTTTGTCGGTAAGGCAAAGGAAGAAGAGAATGCGATTAATCCTGAAGATTTGGAGATTGACTGTATCTCAGCGATTGAAAATGATGCTTCAAGAGCAGCACAAAGAAGATTAATGAAAATGGCTAGAGATTTAAGCTATCATGTTGATAGCAATGGAAAGGTAATAATGGATATTGGATTACCTGAGGCCAGATCGGCAGTTTTCGAGGAGATTCCAAAGATATTTAATGCACATCATACAAGATTTGCATTTTTCGGAGCAAGTGGAAGTGGAAAATCAGCTTTGATCAATAGGTTAAGCGGAATAAACCAAGATCAATTTTCTGCTGAAGATAGAGCAGTTAGAAATACTGGTGCTGGGGCTGCTGGAGCTGCAGCAAAGCAACTAACATTACATAAAATAGGTGGACTAGAGATAATCGATACACCTGGATATACACCAGGATCTGAGCCATCTAAAGATTATATAGGCAAAATGTTTAGCGATATAAACGTAAATCCACAGAGGTTAGATTATTTTGATTTGCCGGTGATTGTTTTAGATGCTAAGAAATTAAATGAAAATGGAGAATTTAATAAAGAAGATGAGTTCATTATAAAATCTCTTCTGGATAATAGATTTAGTAGGATTACAGTAGCACTGAATAAAGTTGAATCAATGCCGGGTAGAAGGATAAGCCAAAAAGAAGACCAAGCAAAGCGAGCATTCTTTCAAAAACTTGAGAATGCTGGATTAGGCCAGTATAGGAAGTGCTTTAATGTTGTCTGTACTTCAGCCGAAACACTACATAGTAGTCATAATATTGAAGCCCTAAAGGATGAAATGGCTTTAAATGCAATTGCTATAAGGGCAAAAAGATTTGATAGCTACGTAAAAGCTTTAGTTAGTACTTTTATAAAAAGAAGGAAGAAGGCTTTATTGTTAGCAGATAGAAATATCCGGGATGATATTGTAGAATATTATAAAAAACGTCATACAGATTTAAGCGTATATCTAAAAGATGGTAAATTTATTTCTTTGGAAGGAATGAGTGAAGAGGAAAAATTTATCTTTCAGATATATAGGATGAAATATGATAAATACAAAGCTGACATACTTTCCAAACATCCAGAGTGGAATTTTGACCAAATGTCAATCGAAGAGTTAAAAGAAAAGTGTGAAGGTGGACTTGTAACTGTATCTACATATGATTATGCGTGGGAAAAATATCCTTTAGAAGAGAGCATTAATAAGTATAATTTTGATGATGAGTTAACATCATTGAAAGTAAAGGCTTGTCTGGAAGGTATCGCAAACTTGTTGTCAAACAAACCTCATGATCATAGGCGCTTAATTGGTTCTGGTCAGACATAGATACAACAGATCATTTTAATCATAGCGGATACGATGAAGAGTATTGGAATCTTTATACAGATGAACAAGAAATCAGTGCTTTGCACAATTCATTATGTATGATGGAGCCTAGAAAAAGTAGGAGAACCTATTAGAATTGCTTTTTTTGGAAAAACGAGTCTTGGTACCACAAGAACAATACATAATTTATTAAATATAAAAAAAGGAGTTAATGACACAATAGAAGAAACAACAGTATATCATTGTGAACTTAGAGATGAATCCTCTAGAGTAATGGCAGAGCTTATAGATGTTCCTGTATATTGTATAATAAGATTAATTACTTCTAAAAAAACTGGGATGCCGGAGTATAACTTTGTGCAGGAAGCTCTTTTAGAATGCCAGCAAAATTTTGATATTGGTATATGTGTAACCGAATCAGCAGGACTTAATCATTATGACAAAAAGTTTTGTGCAGCTTTATTAAGAGCAAATAAGCCAGTTATTTTTGTTGTACCTAATGCCCATGATTTTAGATTAGCAAATGATGAAGTTATCAAAGAAGCAACTGCTGATTTTTATCAGAGATTATCTACGATGGATAGCTTTGGTTTATCAAAAGAAAGCTTATCTAATATAAAGATATTTTATACATTTCCAGTAGAGTTTGACACAATGTATCAAGGCGAAAAGTCATGGCTTGATGAATGTCGCTATGCTGAAGAAGTAAAAGCATATATCAGAAAAATCAACAAAGAAGGGCTTATAGGGTTAAAAGAGACTATACATGAAGAAGTCAATAAAGTATTAAGTGAGGAATAAAGCTCTAGAGGAAAAGATTAGCCTAAGGGGTGATCTAAATGGAGTTATAAGAAGGTATAACCATGAGTTTGAGACTGCATTATCCAAAAGAATGGAGGAATTATGTGTACAAGGAGTAGAAGAAAAATCAGAAGTTTTAGTGAGTGGTCAGGTATTATCTTCAACTGAAGCTGTGGTAAGTACAGCCACTCTACCATCGGTAAGTACTATGCAGCAAAGACATCATAAAGAACTTGTGTCACCATCAGGTATTGAGTTAGATCAGTTAGGCCAGTTTGAGGTACCAAGACAAAATATATAATAAAAAATAAGCAATTTTTATTAATGAAAGGGGAAAAGATTATGTCGCAAATGAGTTTTATGGAACAATTAAGGTATCAATTATTTGGTGGTAACCAGAGAGTGATAAGTGAAGAAGAGATTGAAAAAAATGATTTGGAAAGGTTAGAAAAAGAGTTTAAGGTAGTAAATGAGGCACTACGACAAATGATAGAAAATCAAACAAAAATATTGGAGAATCAGGTATTGGATCTTAGCCGTAATATGGATCTTGGGCAAAGTGATGTCATACCAAAGATTGCTGCTGGTGTAAAAAAGATATTTGCATACTATCCTATTAGAATTGTTTTTTTAGGGACATCAAAATCTGGTAAATCATCGATAATTAATAGAATACGGGGTATTGAATCAAATATGATAGTACCAGATAAATCAGTTAAAGTAGCAAAAGAAGGATTAGGGTTCACTGATACTACTAAAGAAGTAGAAGAATGTAATTTTAATAAATCTAAATTAGTTATTCTTGATACTCCTGGTCATTCAGGGAATAAAATAATTAGTGCTGAAGCTTATAAAGTAAGTATTATCGATAAATTAAAATATATAGATGTCGTTGTGTTTGTTTTTGATGGAAATCTAACATCAAAAGATGTTAAAGGAATAAGACAATTGCTATTAAGCGATAATGTGAAAGTGATATTTGTTGCAAATAAAAAAGATCAATTTATGCGAAATAATCATAATGTATCTGATGCAGAAAAGAAGAAAATCATAAAAGAAGCTCTTGAACCTATACTAAGAGATCATGGATTGGGAGATCGTTTAGCTAAGATTGATTTAGACCATAATTTATTACTTACAGAAGCAGATCCTATAAACCAATCAATACAGAATTTAAGAGAAAAGTTAATTCAAGAAAGTGAGAATATTATTAAAGCAAGGTGTAATGAAATAACTGATAGGCTTATCAAAGTATTTATGGCAGAAAGAATGAAGATAATGTATGAAGTTGTTGCTGCAGATCTAAAAAGATCAGGTTATTATAGAATGCAAGGATGGGAATATGTAAATCCGGCTTTGAAAGAAGCTCAATCTGAATTAGAGAGTATTGAAGTTGTATCTGATACACCAGTACCTGTAGCAGCAGGTGCACCATCAAATAATATAGCGATTAAACCATCGTTATCCATAGAGGAAAGGCAAGATTCTGATATAGAATTTTTCCTAAACCCTGGGAATTTTAAATTACGTGCAGAAAGATTGCGCGAAAAAGGATCAACCAGGTTTCCACACTTACCTATGAAATTTTTATCTGGCTCTTGGTATAATTGTTTAGAACAGAAGTTAAACAGCTTGAGAGAGAAGAAAGAGAACAAGGAGAACAAGGAGGAGATGCTGATGATAGAGAAGTATCGTTGCAGAGAAGAGTTGCAATAAAAATCCAAAACACATTTAAACGTGGAGTTAGACAATTAAAAGAGGATAGACAAATAGCAGAGCTTGAAAATTCTATTCTGGCTGATATCGATATACCTGGGTTAAAACGACAATATGTTTTTCTGCAAAATATACCCAAAAGACATATTATACCTATATTACAGATGCCACAGAATCAGCCTATAAGACCTACAGTACCTGATTTAGCTGAAATACGTATATCTATTCCCCAAGCACCTAATTCTAATTTAGAAAGGCAAATTTTAAGCTATCCGACTCATGAAGAATCCATAGCAGCTGTACTTAATCCTAAGCTTAAACAGCCTAATAATAACCCTACTCCTTAATCATAGTAGTTTAAGATTACTATATGCGATAACTTTTATAAACTAAAACAATTTTATAATTAATTATAAAATATGAGGTTTTATTGAAATAATGATTTTTAGGGAGGAACCTGAAATGTCGAAGTTAATGGAATTGATAAAAAACGGTAGTAGCATTGAGATAATTCAAAGTAACTTGGCGGGTATTAATTTTGATCAAGAAACAGACTCTAATGGAGATACGCTCTTGATGGTTGCAATAGAAATAGAGCGTAAAGATGTGGTTGAACTACTTTTGCAAAATAATACTAATGTTAATATATCAAAAGAGAATGGAATGACTCCTCTGATGATAGCAGTAATAAATGGAAATAATGAAATACTTGAATTATTAATACGCAAAGATGCTCATAGTATTAACGATTCAGATATATATGGTTTTACAGCATTATTGTATGCTATAAAATTTCAATATTTAGATTGTGTTAATACTCTTATTAAAAATGGTGCAGACATTAATTACTTAAATTCAAGCGGTACGACACCTCTTTTAGGTGCTATCCAAAGTTCAAATATTGATATTGTAAACCTACTGCTTAATAACCAAAATATTATCCTAGACACGCCTTTTGATTCATCTCAAATAACTGAATTGATGGTAGCAGCTGCATTAGGTAACAAAAGAATAGTAGAAGCTCTTTTAAATAAAGGTGCTGACATAAACAAAAAAGATGTTCAAAGAATGACTCCTCTCATGTTTGCAGTGGAAAATAATAAAAAAATTATAGTAGAACTATTAATCCAAAAGAGGCGCATTGGTTAATGAAGTAGATTCTGATGGTTGGTCTCCCATCATGTTAGCTGCACAAAAAGGATTTGTTGATATTGCAGCTATTCTTCTACAGAATAATGACAATAATGTTTTGCTAAATAAGACTCTTCCAAATAGGCTCAACGCAATGCTTATAGCTGCTAGCAATGGACAAACTGCGATAGTTAAATTGTTCTTCGATAAGGGAGACAGTCTTGACCATCTTGAGTTTGAGGACATAAAGAGAATATTTAGAGAAGGAAGTAACGTAAACAAAGATATAATCTATCTTCTCCTATCCAAAGGAACAAATAAGCCGGACATAAAAGATCTATTAAATAAAGAGTACATAAAAAGGCTTTCTCTTGATGAAAAGAAGTTAGAGTTAACAAATGCATTAAACAGTGCAGATGAAAAGCAAGTAGATTTATTGATACAGTCGGGTGCATTGGCAGATGTTCATATTGACCCAGATACATTCTCTGGTTTAAGTATTACTATAAAAAATTATTATCTGGTTCAAGAAGCTCTAAAAGCAAGGCCTGATCTTGGCTTTATGAGAGCTTATATAGAAAAAGGTGCAGATGTTAATTCTTATCTGTATAACAGTAAAATGAACTTACTTCATTATATGATTATTAATGATGCGGCAAGCAGAACTAGGCTTTTGGAGTTTTTTATAGAATATGGTAGTAATGTCAATGTCCGAGATGAAAAAGGCAGAACTTGCTTGCAATTAGCAGTAGAAAAAAATGATGATGAGATTATCGATATTCTGCATAGGGCAAATGACAAGGCTTTGACTGCTTATTATAGTATTTTTATTGAAGACAAATCTTATGATGAGAGGATGGAAATATTTAATTCAATTCGGAATGAAAACTCAATCAGAAAAAATATAGATGAACAAGTTTGGCTTAATGACAATGATATTAGGAGTGTTGCTCTAAATTATCTTAATAAGACAAGGAACGATTCGAATATTGATTTTTGTACAATTTCTTCAAGCAAAGCATTTGATAATATTAATCTACTTGAAAATAGAATCAGTAATTTCAAATATCATAAAAATAGCTCGCAGCAAAAGCTTTCTTTAAGTGTTAGCTTGGGTAATCATTGGGTATCTCTAATATGTATAGAGGACCCCCAGAATCCTGATAATGTTTTTGTCATGTACCATGATCCATTTGGGGAACAGATACCGGATGGTATAGTTGATAAAATATTGAATGTTTACAGTAAAGCTACGATATCATCAAGTAGTATGGTAATGCAAGTACCTGGAGATGCCCATTCGGGTGGACTTCATACACTTGTGAATATACTGTATTACTCAAGCCTTACAAATGAGCAAATAAAAACTTTGATTTTACAAAACCCACAAGTTGAAGAAAATAAGTACCAGGATGAAGATAATATCTTATCTACAGAGTCACAAGGTAATGGAAATAATAATCTTGTTCTTAATGAGTTATTGGAATCATTAAGAAATGCTAATGAGGGAGAACGGGCAGACAGATTAAACGAAGCTTTAGAGAAGTACTCTTACGATATTAATAGTGTAGATTCAAGTGGAGATACTATTCTGCATCACGCTATATCAAATGGCTGGACTGATATTTTGAGTTTACTTATACAAAAGGGTGCTAATCCAAACAAGCAAAATGCAGTGGGAGATACTCCATTACATAAAGCGGTGTACAAAGTAATAGCCACAAATTCTTCTGATGTAGGAATTATCAAAATACTTGTGGACTATGGCGCAGATATATCTATTGCAAACCATACAGGAAAAACTCCTTTTGATTATTTAGAAGGACAACCTAAAGAAGCCCTGAAGGATCAATTCCAAAAATATATTATCGAGTATTCCAAGACTGGTGATATTAATAAAATACAAGAACTTTTTAAGTTAGGAGTTAATCTTAATTATCAAGATGAAGAAACAAAAGCAAGTCCACTTTATTTTGCAATGAGATATAGACACCCAAAATTATGGGAATTTCTGATTTTGCATGAGGGAATATTGTATGAACCCCAAGTAAATAGTGAATCTAAGACAAGCAGTGAGCCTGGAGATCCAGAGATGGAGTATGAATTAGCAAAACGAAGTGTAGCAATCGATTTTGCAGAACATGATAATTTTACTGTTGCGAAAAATCTTGTTGCCGGTAATATAGATACTGTTGATCAAAATGATACCACCCTATTGCATGTAGCAGTTAAAAAGGAAAATATAGAAGAAATTGAAGATCTAATAAATAGAGGCATTGACTGTGGTGTAGCAGACAAAGATGGGAAAAATGTACTTCATTATGCGGCTCAAACTGACAATAAAGAAGTACTAGAAGCTATATTGAATAGTCAAAAAATCAGTATGGATACCCTATATAATATACTAAATGCAAAAGATATAAATGAAATGAGGCCTCTTGATTACGCTGTACAAAGTGGTAATTTGGGGATAGCAAAAATTATAATGAAAAAGCATTTCTATTTATATGCCAATACTAACTTTAAAAATACTGAATATTTTCCATTACTGATACACCATGCTATAGCTAATCCGAATGTATCAGTAGATACGATTGATAGACTTATTTCATTATATGTTGAGCTTAGACTAAAATCGCAAAGTGAATGTTCTAAACAGAATGAAAATATAGAAGAAAAGAAGAAATTACTTATAAAAGAAATAGTAAACTGCCAAGAATTAAGCTTTTTGTTGTCTCCTTTACATTTTGTAGTTAAAAGAAGAGCTACTAAAGGAGTCAATATTGAAAGAGGAATTAGTGAGTTAATTAATTATCTAATTAAAAAAGGAGCAGACGTTAACCTTGTAGCTAAAGGTGGAATGACACCTATTCATTATGCTGTTTGGTCAAATGATATGGATGTTTTAGATGCCCTTACATTGCCAAGAGATTTGACATTAGAAGACATTAATGA
Organism: uncultured Eubacteriales bacterium; assembly: GCA_963767415.1. Lineage (GTDB taxonomy): Bacteria > Bacillota > Clostridia > Acetivibrionales > CAVYEU01 > CAVYEU01. The sequence continues at coordinate 55,209 of CAVYEU010000022.1, read as the reverse complement.
TCTATTCAATTCAAGAACTTCTATTTATCATGTAGATATAAGTAAAGACTTGGAGACTCTTAAATTATTGATAAAAAATCCACCTAATTTAAATAAGCCAGATAAATATGGACGCTTACCACTTCATTATGCAGTTGCAAATAATTGTAGTTTAGAGATGATACTACAACTTATTGACAGAAAAACAGTTAATATTAGCGCAATGGATATATACGGCAAAACCCCTCTTGATTATGCTTTAATTGCGGGGAGAGAAGATATTGCTATAATGTTTTTAAATGAAGTTGGGGTATTGGAGAATATTGATTTTAGCAAAAATAAGACAAATCCTTTGCACTTAGCTGCAGCAAAAGGGCTTATAAATGTTGTTAAAGTGATTGATCCTAATAATAAAAGTAGAGCCACAATTTTAAATACTCAGGATAAATCTGGTAAAACGCCACTTCATTTGGCTTCAATAAATGGTCATATAGAAATTGTCGATTATTTAATTAGTACACATTCTCTAAAAGATGCAACACAAGAGATAAAAAATGCAAAAGATAAGGATGGAAGGACTGCATTACATTTTGCGATAATTAATGAAAGAATTGATGTGATAGAAAGCTTGATAAATGCGGGGCTTGGTATTGAAGAAATAGATAATTTTGATATGTCTCCAATATCATACGCGGTTTTAAGTAATAATGCTACACTTAAGCAAAAACTTATAGATTTATTAAGAGAGAAAAATGTGGATGTAAATGAAATATTGTCAAGAAACCTAAAAAGCCTTGATGACAAGAAAAATAAAGAAGAAACCAAGAATAAATTAATCACTCAGGTTATTTCATTTATAGAGTCAAAGAAAAAAGATAGAGATGAAAAAGAAATACGTAATATGCTAAGCCTTTCTGAAGGCACAATAATTGATTTTTCGTATGAGCCAATACATTTTATGTGTTTGGTGGACAACCTAGTTGTACTGAAGTATTTGATAGAATCAAGTTCTTTAAATATATTATCAAAAGCTTCTGGGGGCATGACACCGCTTCATATCGCGGCGAAGCATAAGAGTGTAAAGTGTATAGCGGAGCTTATAAAAGCTCATGCTTCCATTTGTATTACAAACAGTGGTAATGAAACAGTATGGGATGTTGCTGATGAAAAGACAAGAGACGTAATTGCAAAAGTTATTGTAAAAGACAAAGATCGAATGCGCTTGGAATTAATAGAAGCTGTAAAATGTAATAGCCTTATCGGATTAAAAGCATTGGAATGGTAATAAAGAAATAGGATCTGAAGGCGTTGATGGAAGTGCAAGTCATGGAGATCATATGAATAATGTTCCTAGTTCAATAAAAGATAAAGTTAAAAATCATCCTGAATATGCAAAGGGCAAGAAAAAACAACAGCAGCTTAATGATGCAAAAAATCAAATAAAGCAAAAAAAATTAAATATGTCTAAAACTGCAGATATTTTAATTGCTATTGGGATTGTAGTTGTCGCAACTTTAACATGGTTTTTCCCTGGTGATGATTTAGTAGCTTGGACTAATCTTATAAGAGCTATAGGATGTTAGTTAATAAAAAAAAAATAATTTATTGAAGGAAGGTAATTTATATGGAAAAAATAGTTCCTATCAGAGAATTACGATTAAAAGATTTAGAAATATTTAAACTGAAAACTGAGGTTACTGGAAATTTTAAAGGATTCATTCTCATTTTAGATTGCAACCGCCCAAGTACATTAGATGATTTCCCTTATTTAAAAGGAATCGAAGACGAAAAAGAATTTGGCAGAAGTAATTATATTAAAATACTTTGTATATCTGAAAAAGAATTCGATGATGATCTAAAAAAAGAAGTAGAAGTAATTAGTGAGCAATTCATAGGAAAATTAGATGATTGTCATTGGAACATATTTTTTGAAACGGAAAGTAGTAATGTTTTAGAAGATATTCAAGTATCAAGAGAGTCCATGTTGGATTTCTTTGAAAAAATCGCTTTGAAAAATAATGTAACTATTAATTTGAAACAAATACCTAACAACAAATTTAACTATTTGTCTCAAGATTAAATACATATATAAGGATGTGATTTTCTTGGCCATTGAGTTATTAAATATTTGCAAATACTATGGAAATATTGTTGCTTTAAAGAACATAAATTTAGTAATACCAAAAAATAAAATAACTTCAATAGTAGGATTAAATGGTTCAGGAAAAACTACGCTTGTTAAATGTTTATCTACATTACTTCTCTTTGACAGTGGAAATATTGTGTTTTTTGATGAAGATTTTTCTTATAATAATTACAAAAATATAAGAAAAAAAATAGCTGTTTTATTAGATGGGTCTAGAAGCTTATATTTCAATTTAACTTTAATTCAAAATATTCAATATTTTCTTGAACTAAAAGGCATTTCTTTTAAAAGTAAAGAAAGTATTATTTTTGAATATTTAGAAAAATTCGATCTAAATGAACATAGAAATAAACTTGCTTCTTCTTTGTCGAGAGGTATGCAACAAAAAACTTCACTTATAATTACTTTAGTTCAAGATGCAGATTTAATTATATTAGATGAACCTGATTTAGGACTCGATTTAGATGCCCTCTTTACATTAAAACAAATACTTAGAACAGAAAGCAAAAACAAAACTATACTACTTACCTCTCAAGACGTTAAATTAATTGAAGACGTGTCACATTATATATCTGTTTTAAATAAAGGTGAACTGAAATATTCGGGTAGTATGGAAGACTTTAATACTATGTCTAAAAATATTATCTGTACAATTCATCTAGATTGCCATATTTCCAATGAGATTATCTTAGAACTAAATAAATATTCTAATAATGTACAATATAAAAACAATGTAATATGTGGTAGTTTTTTTAAAGACAATTTAGATGATATTTTAAGATTTCTACAAAACAATAATTATAAAGTTAAAGATATGAAGACTCATGAAACATTTGAAGCAAATCTTTCTACAATATTAGATTTTGAAGGAGGTAAACTAGATGATATATAACCTGATTAAATGTAATTTATTTAAACAAATATGGGAAATTAAAAATAACAAATTTAGAATAATATTAGGGTTATTTATTAGTATAGTATCAATAACCGCCCTTTATTATAACTCTATTAGTAGTGATGGAACTGCTTTTTTCGGGCTGGACTATCAATCAGCAATAGTTGTATTTATTGTTTTATCGCTAGTTTTATCTTCATTTTCTCAAACAGGTAACATTATATTAAATGAATCTCGAATAGGCACGATAGAACAACTTATTTTATCTCCTTTTGGGTTAAGAAATATCTTAATCACCAGATTGTTTATCCAATCAATATCAATAATGTCTTTTACTACAATAGTAATTATTATTTCAAATATTATTACTAAAAACACAAATTCATTTGATTTTATATCGTTTTTACTGACTTCATTCATAGGCTTATTAGGACTATACGGAATAGGGATAATATTAGCTGGAATATCGCTGATTTCAAAAGAAATTAATTTATTAAGTGCTTTGGTTAAAATTGGTATTACTTATTCTATAATAAAATTTGATGAAAATTTATTTATTCCTTTTTCATATGCTAAAAGTATTTTAGTAGATTTACTTTTAAACAATAATTCTCTTTTTTCACATTCTTTAAATTACTTGGGTTTATTTATATTAACCTCTATTTTTTATTTTGTATTAGGAGTAATTTGTTTTAGATACATTGAAAAAATTGCATTAAAGAAAGGTAAAATTATTGGTTACTAGATCAAACAATACTGTAAAAAATAGTTTAAGAATTATAATTATAGGCCAAATTTATATTTGTATTAAAAACAAAAATATCACTGTCCATTGATATTAACAATATTAATTTTCCATAAAGCAGTTGGAGAAGGAGCGTAGAAATATTTAATTTCTGAAATCCTTTTTCCATTCCAAAAATTCTTTAAAAAGTTGAATAAAGTGTTTCCAACGAATGCTAAAAATATCATCTTCGTCACCGAATCCGAATACTACAGCAGGTATTTGATTAGAAGTAAGGTTGGTAAGGCATTCTGCCTGAATTTTATCATAATATTTTTTCTTGATCGTTATAGATTCAGAGGGTTTCTTTCGATTCTTTAATTCATACTTGAAGAAAAAATCATTAACATCTCCTTTGATGTTGCCAGCACCGCTTTGTCTATCCATTTTTACTGATAAATCAAAATTTACTTTAGCAGCAAGTTGGTTAAGAGATTTTGTTATTCGTTTTGCTTGCTTTTGATCAGTACGTTGACTAAAGTTATTTGGCATATTATAAAACCTCCACTTATTCTCTGATAATTAAATTGATTGAATTTAGCAATTTAAGATATTTTTCTGGTACATCAATCATAGATTGTTTAAATTTCTCTTTGCCTTGAACCTTATCTATAACAATTTCTCCGCTGGCTTTATCTAAAAATTGATACCAAGAGCCTTTAACATCAATAATATTAAGCATAGAACCTATTGTAACAGCTTCTTCAAGCCTATCTATACCTTGTTCATAATAAAGTGAAAATTCAGTTGTTCTGTATGGAGGAGCACATTTATTTTTTGTGAGTTTACAACCTACTTTTTGACCAATTTTTTTCTTCTTTCCGTCTTCTCCTACTTCTATAGAACCAACAGAATAAACCTCGATATCCTCAATAGCTGCAAATTTTAATGCTCTGCCACCCGGTTGATTCAGTTCCACCGAATATAGTTCCTATCTTATCCCTGATTTGATTGATACAAATAAGTGAAGTTCCTGAATTTCTTAGCTTCCCTGTCCAAACTAATTTTCTCATTGCTTTAGCAACAAGTCTGGCTTGTTCTCCAACTTGTCTGTCTGCAAAGCCTCCATCAATTTCAGCTTTTGTAACTAATGCGGGTATAGAATCAAGTACGATAATTCCATATTTTTTTGTGTCAACTAAGAATTCAATAAAATCCAATGTATCTTCTGCAGGACTGCAAGGCTGATGAAACCAAACTCCTCCATATCCCTCTGGGTATTTATCAAATTCATTTTGAGGTATATACATTCCTAATTTTCTTGCCCAATTTGGATTAAAAGCTTGTTCTGGTTCAACAATGAATATCTCTTCACCATTTTTTTGGGCTTCTGCACAAATCATACATGCAATTGATGATTTGCCAACTCCTTCAGCACCATGAATTACAATTGGTGCTCCTTTGGGAATTCCTCCTCCACAGGCTATATCAAGACCAATAGACCCGGTTGAACGAAATTCCCATTCTGTAGCTTGCTTTTTGCCTAAAAGAAATATAGCTCCCTTACCATATTCAGCTTCAACTTGCTTAATAAGACTTTCTCTTTCAAGTTCTTTATTTGATTCCTGTGATTGAATAGTTAATTCACATTCCTTTACAATGGGTTCTTTTTTAGCCATTTGAGGTATCTCCTAAGATTATTTGCATAAAGTTTGTTTATCAGAATTTACAGTAGTTTCAGCATAATCTATAAAATCATTAACAGTTAAAGTTCTGATGTCCTCAAACCCTAAATCCTCAAGATCAACATTAAATTCTTCTTCAACAGCTATTATCATATTTAGGAAATCCAGTTCATCAATATCATTTGCCTCAATAAGAGCCTCCATTTTTAGTTCTTCTGCAAAAATGCCTACCGTTTCTTCAATAATTCTGAGTATTTTATTTCTTATCTCCATTCTGATCATCCTCACTTTAGTTTATTTTTGTTCTACTTTCTAAACTCTTCTCTGAAATTTGTTTCAGCTATTTCTCTACCTAGAGTTACAGATTCACTATCTTTGGTTTGAGTGTTTGAATATTTTGCATTTGTTTCTCCTCCTACAATTTTGATTACATATTGCTGATGTTATGACTTCTGTTATCAAAATTAATTTCATTTCCTCTGCGAGTTATCTCACGAGATATAGCTTCAGTTTTACGTTCATAACTATTGACTAAAGCCGTTATAATTCTCCATTTGCCATATTCGATCAGATATTTTTCTGTTAACTCACAATAAAGCGGTTCATTATGAACAAGGGCAACCTGAGTATCTTTGTTAGACATGGTAGGCTGAATTAAAAATAACTTTTCCTTTGCAAATTCCTTCTGTGTTTTTAGAGACATACTTTCATAATCCGCTATTGCTTGGCAGTAGTAGGCATATCCCAAAATTGTGCTGAATTTATCTAAATATTCACCCAATAACGGAGAAGGTATATTTGATAAGCCATTGTATTTGTTTTTAACTGCTCCCCATTCGTCTTCAAGATCAATATCCACTTTATTAGGAATGGGAATCCCTGCTTTTAAAATAATATTTACAATTGATTTTGTTTGATTAAAGTTTTCTATCTCTTTTCTAATATCATTTGCAGATCTATCTGATAGAGCATTACCTTTCACACCAACTTTTTTTAAGCCTTCTTGAAGTCCTCTCAGAACAGTAGGATTCTTCTTTATTTGCTTCTGAACAAACTGCTCATTTTCAGATTCTTTCTGTTGATTGTCTAGAGCTTCGCTTTGACGGTTCATAAAGTTTCTTCACCTCCTCGTTCTGGAAACTCTGGAAAATTTGTATAAAATTATCCCTATTAAGAGAAAAATTATCTCCTGCCTGATTTTTAAGATCAGAAAGTTTTTTGGTTTTTTGTTTTTCATATTCCCATTCCTCAATAAGAAAGCTGTATTGGGATTCTAAAAGCTTGTAGCAGTTTTTTGATAGAATGAGTAATTTTAAATTGGAATAATACCTAAACATTCTTTTTAACTTAACTCTACTGCTAAAATACATATATCCTTTAACTTCAATATACAAATTGTACTCAGGCAGGTAAAAATCAGGTGTATAAGCTGTGTTTCCTTTCTTTACAGGAAACTTAAATGTTTGAGGCTCATATATGTAATTTATACCAAATAGCTTAAATAGCCGGGCAATATTAGCTTCCCATGTACTTCTAACATAATGACCTAAATCTGGACGTTTTGATCCTTTATTGTTATGCTGCCAAGTTTTTATTTTTTGGTTTTGCAAATTAATTCACCCACCTTTTAAATCTTATATACGATATAGAAAGTTAATTTTTTAGCTCACAAAAAAAATAATTTTTGAAAAGTACATATGTTTATTTTTCTCTTTTGATACATATCTCTTTGTATTCGCAAAACTTACAATTAAAATCATCTACAGGTTTTGGTGGTAATACCCTGTGTTCAATACATTTATTAATACGCTCCATTTTAGCGATAACCCACTCTGAATGAACTGGTTTATATTCATATTCAAAGGCTTTAAATTCATGACTTCCTTTATCTTCATACTGAAATAAAATATATGGAATCCCAAGACAGAGATAATACATCGCACCTTGTTCTAAATACTTTTTATGAACTTCAACAAGAAACTTGTAATCGTCAGGTTTTATGGTTTTGTATTCCCAAATAATATTTTTGGTTTCAAAAGAAATGGCACCGTCAATCATACCCGAAACATTGTATTTTTCATTAAAAAACTTCCATTCAGTGTCTCTAATTCCGATTATATTTTCAGCGTTAAATTTACTTACAGCTGTATTTACTAATTCCTCAGATAAATTTAATTCCAATAGAGCCTTTTGCAGTTTTTGTTCCAGAGGGTCTTTCCTTTCAATTATTTTTGTTCCATTTGGAAGCTCAAGCCTGTTAAGATCAAGCAGCTCAATTTTAGAATCTGTAACTTCTCTTACTTTAGCCAATATTTCTTCTTGATTCCAACGATGATGGGCTGTGCCGAAACCAAAAGCTCTCCATGTTCTTGCTTTTACAGAGTTAAAATTTGCTGGTTTATCAAGAAAGTAATAATAAAGATTTATCTCACATTTAGAAATATGAGACGGCTTCCAAACCTTACGTTTGCTGATAGCCTGATCGTTATTGATTTTAGTATTCAGTGCTTCGATAATTCTGTCATATTCCTTTAAAAACTTTTCGGTAAATGACTGTTCTTTTTCTTTTTTATCAAGTTCTTTCATTGCAGTTGTTAAACCTTTTAAATTAGCCATTATTAAGCTCCTTTCAAATAATTGGTTATTAATACTTCATCAGTTGAACCTATAGACTTATCTTTAGTACAGTAAATGCAATTTCTGTAGTCATTCTCTATCCGATGGACATTGTATTTGCTGCTCCAATCCTTGAGCAGATTATTGGATTTTCCCTTATGTCTTAAAACATTAGAGAGTGCAAACCGAACTTTTTTTGAATTGAAATCATCCAAAATATTTAGGAGGTCAATTTCATCTTTATTGCTCCAACTGCCATTTCTATTGTAATTAGCACTAGCTATTAAGTATGGAGGATCAACATATAGAAAATCTTCCTCAGACAAGTGAGTAAATTTTATATTCCTAAAATCATAAGAAATAAAATCAATATTTTTGGTTTTGAGATGGTCTATAAATTTTATAAAATTGGCTTCAAGATTAGGGTTGAACCAACTTCTATTGCGACCAGAAGATTCAGTAAATTCATGTTTTTTATTGAAACTAATCTGATTATTAAAAGAGTGTGAAACAAGAGCATAGAAGGTATTCCAAGCTCTGTTTCCTGAATTATAATCATTTCTCAGATTAATATAACCTTCCTTATTTACTTTAGATAATTTGTATAACTCAATTGTATCTTTTAATACTCTTAATAATTCGCTGCTGGACTGTTTTTTACAAACGTTGCAAAATCCTATCACTTCTTTTTGAATATCATTACAAATGATAGTATCTGCATTAGCATTTATTCCAATATTTGCTCCTCCGCAAAATAAATCTATAAAATTATTAATTCTGTCAGGAAACAAAGGTATTATCTGAGGTAACAACTTAAATTTACCGCCAATATAATTAAGAGGACTTTTAACGTATATACTCATAAGACCGACACATCTCCTTTCGATCTTATATACGATATAAAAGTCCTCTTTTTTAGGTCAGCAAAAAATTTATTTTACTTCAAAATTTACTTCAAGGAATTTTCGGGAAGCATAGTAATCTACCATATGAATAAATTTTTCTAACCCATTCTTAGGAGTATCGAGAATTTTATTTCCTTTGCAATCTGTAATCCATTCCCCCATATGTTTCTCGACTGCACCCATCATATATGACAGACAAGACCTTTCTTGTTCTGACAATTTCATTATGGTTGATTTCTTTATTTTTTTAGTTAATTCCTTGACTAATAAGGGATGCTCAATACATGTATGAGGAACAGGAACATTATCTAAACCACTTTTGCAACAATCATGAATCAAATAAGCACCTCTAATACAATCCTTTATAAGCTCCGAGTGACCTTCGGGAAAGAATACATTCATAATTGTATTATTTTTAAAAGTATCTTCAATTAGCATTATTCCTGCTCGAATATGATTTACGAGGCCATTCTCTTTTAAAGCATATTCGGGATGATGTTTGCCAGTGCTGGATGCTGGTATCTCCCAAAAATAGGTGGGAGCATTTTGAAGTACTTCCGTTATGACATCTCTAATATTTTTATTTTTTATAGTCAATATTTCGTTTTGAAGCATTTCTATTCCCATTTTGACTTGATCCTCCTTGTCTGCTTTAAGCATAATAGCATTTTCATTGGCATTATTTAATTCATCTTCTTTGACCCCTTCAGTATCAAAATAGCTTGTATCTAAGCCAGATTCTTCATCAAGAACTGTAGTATTATCATTTCTTTCACTATCATCGAGTTCTTCAATCAAGCTTAAAAAATCTGCAATTTCAGATACAGCCTTACATTCACCCCATTTTCGCCCTATTTCAGCATCAGAGGTCATAGGAACACAAAGAGGTATAGCATTTTGCATAGCTTCTCTTAATTCCTTAATATCATTTTGAGTTATAGTAGCTGGTACAGAAAATAATATTTCATCGTGGATAGCCATTAAAATAATACCGCCAATCCGTTCTAAAATCGGTTGAACATCAATCATAGCCTGTTTTGTCATATCAGCAGAATAAGATTGAACCTTGAAATTGAAAGATTGCCTTTGACAAGAGCCAAGAAGCCATTTCATGCTTTTATCATTATACATCTTATCAAATTCATTATAGAAACGGCGTTTACGTCCAGCTTTATTCTCCACAAAAGTAGTTTTCTTCATTTCTTCATGTGTTAAGTACATAGTTCTCATAATTCCTTTGTATCCTGACAAATACCCTGTAATAAATGATTGTGCAGTATCGGTATCAATTTCAAGGGCATCTGCCAAACCATATTTACTCATACCATAAACAATACCGAAATTAAGTATTTTAGCGTTCTTTCTTTGCTTCTCAAAAAAATGTGATAATTCAAGCATTGTTTCATCAGGGAGGGAGGATGCCATTTTATAAAGTGAATTTATATATTTTGGGTCAGCATATGGAAAGTTATTAATACTTTCTTCAACAGGATGTATACCAACAGTTTTTTCAACTTCTTTGCTGTCACTTTTTTCGGATACTACTATTCGGGTTAATTTATTGCGGATCATTTCAAATATTTCATAGCTTTGACCGTAAGTAAAATGGTATCCTAAATTATCAAGTCTATTTTGAATTTCAGAGATAAGTTGTTCATTTGGCATTGCCTTCAAGACCTTAACCCGGTTGTTGATTTCATCCTCTGAAATTAAATATAATTCCTTTTCTACTCCAGCAACCAATTTAGATATTTCAGCAATTTCAGTATTACTTTTGCTTAAATTTTCAATTGATTGTTCCAATGTTTTTTTAAAAGAACTTAACTGCTGTGATAAAACGGTTGAAGCTGTGAGAGAGTGAATATCTTTTTTGTCAAAAAAGGCTTTAGTTAATACTTCATCTTCAGAAATATCGGCAAGTACTCTCAGCTCCTGTTGATTATAATCCACAGCCAGTAATAACCTTTTCTCTTCTGCAATAAAAGCATTTCTTATTAATTCTCCAACTCTGGCAGGCATTTGTTGTAGATTAGGATTAGTACAACTTTGTCTGCCTGTTTTTGTTCCTGCGGAGTTTATATTTGGGAAAACCCTATATACACCATCAGAGCATAAAATAACGGATTTAGGCAAGGCATCAGCAAAAGCACTGGCAAGCTTATTCGCAGTGTTATATTTCATCAATAATTCAATTATTGAGTGTTGCTTTCTAATTTTCTTTAACACTTTTTTTGAATTTAGACTTCGGATATCCTCTTTCTTTCTGCTTGGTTGTTTCGGAGGAGTAAGCTTTAACATATCCCATACAAGTTCCTGTTTTTGAGGATTACTGTTTAAATTGAAGCCAACATTTTTAGAAACAGCATAAGGTACTCCATCTTTTTTAAATATCTGACGTAACCTGTGTTCTTCCATTGCTGCAGCAATTTTATTCTCAGGTACTTTCAGACCTTCCCGAACATAAATTTCAAGAATTTTATCATATATTTCAGAACATTCCTTGTGTAATTTGGGAGAAACAATATTTCTTAAATATTCTACATCAACTCTTAGCCCTTGTTTTTCAGCAGCATAAGCTATAGATAATACTGGCATTTCTCTATTCCAAAACAAATCTGCTATTTTTACACATAATTTGTTATTATCAAGCTGTTCCTTCTGAAATAGCATTAATTCATAAGTCATTTTTACATCTTTTATAGAATAATTAGTTGCAATATTCGGATAAACCTTATTCATGGTTATACTGCCAAATAGTTTATTGAATTTATCAGCACTTTCGCTAATATCCTTGCAGCAATATTTATTCCAGAGTGCCTTTAAATTATGATCATCATTTTCATCTAAAAGCCATGAGCATATTAGAGTATCAAACCATGCATGAGGTAGGTCTATTCCAAAATGTCTCATAACATGAGCATCAAATTTATAGTTATGAGTTACTAATTTATAAGGTACTTCTATTTTCTCTATTGTAACTATACCGTTTTTTCGTATTTTTCGTTGAACAAAGCATGAATTACCGAATCTGTTGGAATCATTATTTAACACAGGTTTTAATGCATTTCTTACAATACTAGGTTCTAAACACTTCATATATTCTGAAGCAATAGGAATCCAATAACCTTTATCTACTGTTGGAAGCCACAAAGATAATCCGCAAAACTTTGCCAGATTCGGATTCTTGGCTTGCTTTGAGTCAGAGCCATAAGTTTCAGTATCTAATATTCGAACTTCTTCTTGAGATAATTCCTGTACACACTGATTCAATAAGTCTATATTATCTACCGTTATAAAATTTCTCGGTAAGACTAAAGAATCGGATATCTGTTTGAGTTCCTCATTCTTTGTAATAAGCTTCTTTAACGGAGGACTTGTTCTTTTTTCTTTATCTTTTTTAGCCTTTTCCTTAGATTCTTCAAGAGTTGGTACATTTAATTCTGTTTTTACAGTAGAAGATTTAGAATCCCTATTTTTATTAGGAATACTTTCTAAAAATAATTCATAAGCGTTAATTTGTTCTTCAGTCAATTTGTCTTCTTCTCCAGCTTCAAACTTGGATAATTTAACTGCATTTTTAAGTCCTATTGCTTCTGCAACAGCCTTACGAGTTACTTTAAGCTCTTTTCTTAAATTCTGAAGTTCAATATAATTTTTCAAGTTATTCACTCCTTACAGAATATTTGAGTTAATAAAAAGGCTTACAAAAAGGGACAGAAGTTTTTGTAAGCCTTTTTTCATAGTACTAAAATGGATACCCGCTTTTACCTCCATTTGGAGGAGCGTTGCTACCAACAGGCTTAAATCCATCATCAGAGTTTTCATATGCATCATTATTTCCTGCAGTAACGCCTCCAGCCAAAATTGATTCAATTTCAGAAATGCTTTTTGGCTGAACGAGCTTTTCTATATCTGGTATTTCAACTTTACTCCAATCTTCTGGTGATGGGTCTTTTGCAAAAAAATGATATTGAGTCTTTAATTTTTCACCTGTCTTTAAGATTTTGAAATCTCTTTTAGTAATATCCCCATACTCCTTAATTAGTCCCATAAATTGATCACCTACTTTTACACCTACTTTAAATATTTTTACTTTATTTTGGTCACTTTTATCAATTAAAGGTATATAAGTATGAAATATAGGGTTAAATGCTGCTTTGCAAAGGGGACATCCATTTTCCTTCCTTATACATGTAATAGTTCTCCAACCAATTTTAAATTCTTCCACATGCTCATAAACGGATATTAATTCTTCAACTGGTTGTAAAAATCTGATAACCTTTGCCTCATTTGCTTTAAATTTTAAATAAGGTACTCCATTATTGGAATTTTCAACAGCAGATTTAATTGCATCTATTCCCTTTTGAATCATATAATCCACAACCTTCCTCTTTTTATTATTTTTTACGCATTTAGCCATTTTTTCCTTGCACTTGATAATAACTGCGATACCCTCCCTTCTGAAAGCCCCATAATATTTGCTATCTTCGATGTCTCATATCCTTTCTGCCTTAAAGTAACTACTGTTCTTTCTTTGGGAGTAAGACCCAAATTTATAAAAAGTTCTAATTCTACCTTGTATAAATCGAGATCATATTTGCCAATTGTTTCATGAAAACTAACCCATTGATCATCTTTGCAGTATTCAGAAGTTATAGAACTTGCATTAGCCATCATTTGATTACCCTTATTAGATGCCTTTTTTTGCAAATCTACAAACAGATGTTCCAAAATATTGGATATATACGTATAGAAACTAGCTTTTGAAGCATCATAAGAAGAAATGCTTTCCCAAACTTTAACTTCCATAATTGATACAATATCCTCAACCTCCATACCAATCGCATGTTTATACCTTTTGTGATAAAGAGCACCATATTTTCCAATTAGTATAGGTCTTAGTAAAGAAATTGTCTCTTCGACATTTCCTTCTAGTGCAGTTTTCTGCAACATCTTTCCAAAACTACTTTTACTGTCGGTTTTCATTATTTGCCCTCCCAAATTAGTATTTTTTTGGTATTTATCTCTCATATTGCACATATACGAAATGGAAGTTCATTTCTTTAGGCAGATAAAATATTTTTTTAAATTGTTAGTTTAAATTGTTTGCAAACTTCTATGGAAAGCTTGTCTTTACTAAGTAAATTGGCTCTTAACATATCATTTGCATCATTAAATTGTTTAGGAAATACTATGTGATTAACCATAAAATTGGGAAATAATCTTTCTTCAGCAATATCAATTCCTTTGTAACCTGCCTCATCATTATCAAAAAATATTGTCACCCTTTTAATGCCACATTTTAGTAATACCTGAACTTGTTCATTCGTTATCATTGAACTCCCTATTGCAACTGCAGCCATTCCAGCTTGATATAAAGATAGTGCATTAAGTTCACCCTCACACAAAATTACATCGCTAATCCTGGCTTGCTTTATAAAATGAATAGGATAAACAATATCTCTTTTATAAACATCTTTTTGATTCAAATACTTGCTGCCATTACTTGAGGGATTAATGAAACGTTTTTTGATATAGCGAAGATTACCCCACCTATCCCAAATAGGAATAGTAATGGCTTTCAATTTATTGTCATATCCGATTTGAAATTTGTCTAAAACTTCTGGATGAAATCTTCTTTTCAAAATCCAGGGATGATGAGGTTTTACAGCATACGCTTTCAAAACATCTTCATTCAGGATAGGTTTATTTACCGAATCATCTCTAAATAATTTACTTATGTCTATAGGTTGAAATTTTGAATAGAATAATCTGTATGATCTTTTAAGCCATTTTAAAGCCTCGTCAGTATTTATTTTGAGGCAATATGACACTAAAGTAATTATATCCCCTTTTTCTTTGCATGAAAAACAATTAAACCTATATGGATAAGATTTTTGAATACCAAAGGAAGGTCGATCTTCCGTATGAAAAGGACAACAGCACATGACATTATTATCAAGCATTTTTATTTTCTTAAACGCATAATAATTTGTCATACAATGTTTAAAATCTTTTTCCAATTCAATAATCAACTGTTCCATGTTAATATTAAGCATTTCTAGGTCATTCATATATTTTAATCCCCTCCTTTTTTAGCTAAATGTTTCCAAATATATCAATTAATAACAACTTCCAATTATATAACCTCGAAAAATGTTTTTTCAACAGACTGTAGCTTGTTTTTTCAACAAACTGTAACTTGTTTTTTGATACTTTGTTATATTATGGAATGTAAGCAGCATTTAACAGATTATTTTTTACTCAATTTCATATTTAAGAACATTAATACCTATAAGTTCATTAATATCGACATTATCATCTGCTAAAACCTTGTTAATGGCTTCCAAAGCGGTCTCTACATTCAGAACCATTGGATGGTTAATTAAGGTTGTAGAATCTGTTGTATAAATAACTCTAAATGCTGCTGTCATTTTTTATCTCCTTTACATACGTGCTGTACTTGGGTCGTAATCTTCGATAATACCTTTGTCGAAATACCACTTGAAGTAAAGATTCTGTCCTTCAGTACCACCACGATTTGCAGTAACTTTCATTTTTATAATGTCATCTTGCTTTCTGACAGAAATTCCTTTGTCAGCGTACTGCATTATTGCATCTGCCCATTGCAAATCTTCATTTTCTGGCATTGCATTCTTATCTTCCCGAAGCTTTGCAAGAACTTGTCTTCCAGCCTGTGCAAGTAAAATAACAGGTATATCCAAATCCATTGCAAGAGTTTTAAGTTCATCACAAATATGATGAAATGCTAGAGTCGGAGACTTGAAATCTCTGTCCCAACCGAGAAGAGATAACTGATCTATTGCTATCATTCCACATTCTAATTCTTCAGCGATACTGCGAATATCTTTAACTGTCCATTTTCTTTTGCCATTTTGCTGGTTAGTGAAAATCCAAAGTTTACGATTTTGAACTTTCAAATTGTTAATATAGTCGTTGTATCCCTCAACAGACACATTTTCTGAATCTCCGCAGATAAGCCCTTTATTGCTAAAATTACGATATAGAGTATCAAGCCTATAACCCGTACTCATATCATCCATTTCAAGGGAAAATAGGATAGGAGAATGATTTTTAATAAAAGCTTCAAGTACCATTCTTTCGCCAACCCAAGATTTACCGTTTTTCAAACGGGCAAATATTACAACTAAATCTTTTTTCTTAATTCCTCCGTTGAAAATTTTATCCAGAGCAGGAAAACCTGTTGATATACCTTTTTCATTAAGAGATAATTTTGAATTTTCTATAAATTTGTCAAGCCTTATATCTGCATCTTTAACCCAGCTCGGATATTTTTTTACAGATTCAAAACCTTTTTTTAAATTTTTACTTTCATACATGAAGTAATTCAGAGCATCTTCAAACCCTTGTTCATTAAATATATCCGAACCCTTTTCTATAAAAGGCTTTATTACATTTCCCAATCTTTGTTTTTTCAATTGAGCTGAAACATATTCAAGATTATCAATTTCGACTTTATCAAAATCTTTAAACTTGGATAAAATTAAGTCGAGAGATGGCAATTCTCTAAATTTTGATTTATATTCGACAATAAAATCATATACATCCCTAAAAATAATAAAATGTTCTTGTTGTATACCGTATTTTTTTAGTAGTGTAGCATCTTTGCTGGTTAATATGGCATTTAAAAATTGTAATTCTTCTATCATATTGTTTTCCTCCTGTCTTTTCCTTGAAATGATAAAATATTGCCGTTTTCAGAAAGCCTTGAAATTATGCGTTCTGTCAAAGCGGAATCATCTTTAAGATAATCAATACTGAAATTTGAGATTAAAATTGTACTTAGTTCATTTGCATAACGCTCATTAAAGATAACAAATGCTTCATCTCTAACATAATCAGAAAGTCTTGTTGAACCAGCATCATCAATTACTAATAATGGACAGGTCTTTACGTTTTCAATGAATGTATGAAGATTAGGGTCTTTTAAGTCGATATTATCTTTGATCCGTTTCATTAGGCTTGAGAAATCTACATACATAGCTATTGGATTTTCGAGATCGAAGAGCTTATACTTTTTAATTATAAATTCATTTAAAATCACACAACCTGAAAATGTTTTGCCTGTGCCGTATTCTCTTCCAGTTATAATTAAATTGAATACTTCTTTAGAATCTTCATACCCCAAACCATCAATGCACTTTTTAATGATCTCATAACAATGAGCATTTTCCCAATCGATAATAAAATCATTAAGTGTCTTATACATGTATTTAGCTGGAATATTGGATGATTCCATAGCTTTTTCAATTCGATCAATATGATGACAGGTTAAGGTCTCAGGTTTTGGAATTTTGCCGTTACTTATTGGACATCTGTAATTTATAAAACAGTTTTCACATTTATCAAACAATGCTGTCATTATTAGACCCCCTTCTTCATTCTTATTTCATCCAGCAGCGTACTTTCATCTGGCTCAAAAGCTGCAGGAGATCGACGTAAAGATTTATTTCTGCAGAGGTTTAAATAATCATCAACTGACTCAAAATTACCTTTGACCGTTTCTGCTAAAATTTGCATTACTGTTTGCTGCTGCATAATACGAAGACATCGAAGCTCTCCTCTATATTCATCCGCTTTTAGAAATAAGGGTATTGCTTTGAAAAGAATATTTGGAGACATATATGTCAACAAAGTTTTCATATGCTTTCTGTCCTCCAGAGTGAATTTATATGCATTTAACGGATTATTGTTCGTAAGATTATATTGGCGTTTAAAATAAGCCATCCATTCGTTAAATTTAAAATTCAATCCATTTTCTTGTGTCTCTTCAAAAGCATATTCTTCAGAAGTATATTCTTCAAATGGGCACATAGCTTTATCTCCTTTCTTGATATAATAAATAATTACTGATTTGATTTTTGAAAGATGGTAAGACCAATCCATATTTAAACTTACCTCTTTTATAAATTCTTCAATATGATTCTTTTTGAACAGTGAAACAGCTACTTTGATTTTTTTGGGTGCATAAACCCCAAGTTCCTGTAAATCTGATATTACTGCCCAAATAATATCTGAAGCTATAATATACGGACTTTCACTAACAGGAAGAAGATAATAAATATTAGATGAGTTAATACGCTTTTCCCAAGCAATAAACTTTTTATCTTTAAGTTCCTTTGAATATTTGCTTATTGCATTTCTTTCAAGACCTGTAATTGCTCCTATACAATGATGACTTGGGTATGCCTGTTTTTTTCCTCCGTAGCAATAAGTTAAAATAGCACTCATTACTTTTTTTGCCCCTTCTGAAACAAGCATACACCGTATAAAGCATGTTGGGATAATAGTGACCCCATTATTTGGACTTTCATTCATAATATAATTTTCATCATCACTAACAATCCTAACTGCATTTGATTTTTCCATGTCTTTTTTCATAATTTAAACTGCCTCCTTGTATTATTGTTTGTCTAAGGTAAAAGCTTATTTACTGCATCATTGCCATGAAGCTCGCCTAACTTTAACAAAAGTTGATCCTGAACCTCATTCCATGCTTTTTCGTACTCCATTTCATGGTTTTCTTTTGATTCAATAGTCTTTGTAATTCCAACATCCAATCTAATAAATTCATACTCTTTTTTTAATGCCTTAGTTATTCCAACAGATACTACAATTTCTTTGGTTTTAGCCACTTTCATCACCTCCTTTGCTTTTTGATGTATTTTTAATTACAAGTGCTATTTGCTGCTCATGGATGTAGCATTCTTGTTTAACTTCATCCATTGATAAAAACCCATCTGAAATAAGCTGCTTTACACCTTCCTCATCAACAGTTTGTTTAATACCTTTTTTGAAAGTTTCATCTTCTTTAGATTTTAAGAGAAGCAATTCTAAAAGAAGTTTTTCATCAAGTTTAGATGTGTCTTTTATTTGTTTTAGCACTTGAAACTTACCAATGTTTTTTGCGTTAGTTCCTAATTTCTCTAAAGCATTGATTATTACTACCTTCCATTCCTTAAGTTGTTTTTCCGCTTGTTTCTTGAGTTCGTTTGTTTCATAATAGTCGGATACCAACTTTTCACTTAACTCTGTTTGGTCAAATACCGAACCAGAAATAATATCACTAAGAATACCCATAAAAAACCACCGCCTTCGTATTTTTGTTTTGCGTTGTATATATACGATGTTGGTGGTTTGTTTTTTAGGGAGACCATAAAATTTTTTTATTAATTTTCTTCATTTGGCTCAAAATCAATGTTTGTAGGGATAAAATAGCCTTTTTCGCAAATTAAATTTACAGTTATGGATGGAAATATTATTTCCTCAACATAAATATTTTTATTATTGCTTCCAGTTTCAATCCTTCTTTCAACAACTTTAAAAGCAACATTTGGAAATTCTTTTAGAATAATAAAATCACCTACTGAATAAGGGAATCCATCATTTAAAGAAATAGCTTTGCCACCTTCATTTTTAATTATTAACCGTACTATCATTGTTTGTATTCTCCTCTCATAATAAAAAAATCAGCCTTTCACAGACTGATATACGATATTGAGAACAGATTATTTAGGTAGGTATAAATATTTTTTTATCCGACTTTCAAAATATCCTGCAATAATGTTTTCATTTTAGGTGTCGCTCCGCTACTTTTCATATCAATAATATTATCAAACATTTCTTCTTTTCCAAGTAATACCTGCCCTATAATCTCATCAATAGTATCCTTGCACCTAAATCTATAGATATTAACTGTCTTTTGTTGCCCGATTCTCATGCATCGATCTTCCCCCTGCTGGTTGTAAGCTTCAGCCCATTCTTCATCTAAGAAAAATACATAATTACCTTCAGTTAAAGTCAATCCTTCCCTGCAAGAACCGAGTGTTCCGATAAAAAGGCGGCAAGAGGAATCGTTTTGGAATTTGTCAACTTGCCTTTGTCGATCTGAGGTATTTTCTCCAGCTCTGGCAGCTGAATGAACATCACCAGTTATTACAGCCGGGTTATACTTTAAAATTTCTTTATCCTTTAAAAGTATTTTTACTACAGTTTTAAATTGTGTAAAAACTACAGCTTTATTGCTAATGCAAATATCTTCTAAATATTCTTTAAGTGTATTTATTTTAACTGAATGCTCATCATCTGAAACCTCAATCCCTTCAAAAATCCTGATTGATGATGTACATTGCTTAAGCCTGATAAGTTCAACTAAAGGATGTATCTCTCCAGTTTGCATAGCTCCTAAAGTTTCATTAATGATGCCAGCTTTAACATTTTTATATACTTTCTTTTGTGAAGCTGTCATTTCTAAAAGTACAACTTGCCTAATTTTAGGAGGAAGGTCTAAAACATCCTCTTTTAATCTTCTAAGTAAAACATTCTGAATTTTTTGTTGTAACTCAGGCAAATTCTTATACCCGACAATTTCCTTGTCATTAAAACCACCCAAAACAGCATATCTGTTTCTAAAAGTCCACCAGTCGCGTTTTTCGACACCTAACCATTTTAAAATGTTATATGCTTCTAATGGTGTATTTATTATAGGTGTTCCTGTTAAAGCATATTTATAATCGGCATCTATTTCATGAATCAATTCACCGATTTTAGTGTTCCAACCCTTTACTTTTTGTGATTCGTCCAGGATCATGGCACTCCAATAGAACTGTTGGAAATGGAAGTAATCATTTCTGTAAGTTTCATAACTTGTAATAAAAAATAAGGTTTTTTTGTCATAGTATAAATCAGCATACTGTTTCATTCGTTCATTTTTTGAGCCACCTAAAACAACAGCTTTTTGTCTGGTAAACTTGGCTGCCTCATTTTGCCAGTTGTAAGTAAGAGATGCTTTTGTAATAATTAATACCCT
This sequence comes from uncultured Eubacteriales bacterium, assembly GCA_963767415.1. GTDB lineage: Bacteria > Bacillota > Clostridia > Acetivibrionales > CAVYEU01 > CAVYEU01. The sequence goes on along the minus strand of CAVYEU010000022.1, from coordinate 34,408 downwards.
TTTTATCTGACCCAATAAATATCTTGCTTCCATAGCGGTAAGGGCTTGAACAGTGTTATGCAGCATAAGTCCACCAACACCGCCTACAAAATTATGAGTGTCCTTTACTTCTAAGTCATAAACATAATCATCATACCAAATATCTTCAACTTTAGTTACTTTTAAATACAATAAATCTTTATCAAGCATATTTTGAATTTTGTTTCTGGCTTCAATAACGTAATTAATATCGAGTTTTTCATATGCTTCTAAAGTAGCATCTGTCCACTTTGAACGTGCTAACAACTTATATTTTTCAAGGGTTTCTCCACTAATAATTTTATCTAATAAAGCTATAACCTTTTTAGCAGAATCACGAGAACAATTCTGTGACTTGATATAAATTGCATGAGTGCAAAAATGCAGCATAGGTAAATTTGTTACTTCTTTAAATTCCTGTAATAGCTTTAATGTAGGTATAACATCAATATTAGGATTTGAAGGTCTATCACATAATTCATCAAGTAATCTTGATTTATATCCCGTATTGAATCCGATAAGTTCTTTAAATTTTCTTGCTTCATCTCCGCAGATATTTCCCCTAAAATAAGTTCTTTTAATTCTTTTACCGTTATATGCCATAGACTCTTTATTGTGGATTGTCATGTGTATACCAAAACGTAAAAGTAAATAAGCAATTTGATTTAGCATTTTTTCTGAAGCTAAAGTTATCTCCATTAAATTCTTGCCTACTGATCCTTCAGCATCAAAAACATGTCTTAAAAATAAAGCTAAATGTTCATTGTCTAATTGTTGAATTATTGTTGGAATACTTCTGTGAGCAGAATTTGTATTCCATGCATACCCCATATCAACAAGAAAGTTCTTGAATTTCTTTCCACATATATATAGCTGGAAACATCCATTTTTTGAATATTTGACTTGCGGGCTGATATCCAGATTATACTTAAAATCAATTTTACAAACTAAAGCAGCTAGTGATCTTAATAGTTCCTTATCTTTTTGGGTGATTATCATTGCATTTTGTCTTCTCTCATAACCTTCTGTCAGTGACCAAGCTATTAGCTCCAATATATCACTATCAAGTTTTCTATTCCCTTCTGGTAGATAAGAAACACCTGAAATAAAATTACCGATTTTATTAGACCAGCCATTTTCACTTAAAAGCTGATGCCTTTTTGTTATTGTTGCGTAATAACCCCCAACAGTTGATACTTTTGTTAAATTTTCCGATACTCTTTGTCTATAAAGCCTTACTATTTCTTGTTTAACAAGTTTACCTTCACCATTTAATGATGGTACGATAAGCTTTTCTTTAGAATCAGCCCATTCTCCTCCTTCATCATCGTAGGTAAGTGTAGATGTGTCTGCATACTTTTCCCATAATTCTTCCATCGTCATAGCTTCATCATTAACTTGAGCGTAGGAATGCTTGTCTAAGCATTTTCCTGCACCCATTTCATCTGCAAGAATCAGGGCTTTTTGAGATACCATTACATTAAATCCTTCTATCTGGTGTGCAAAGGGTTTTACCTTAAAGCCATAAGGAATTATTGTGGAGTCACAAGGCACACCCCAATCCTTTTTACCTTTGGTATTTCGTCCGTCTGCCCAAATTATAAGGAATTTTGAAAATTTGGATTCAAACTCATCCTTTTTTGAGTAAGGAATACTCCAAAATTTTTTATCTGGATTAAAAAATTTACCGTTAATAGTTTTTAAAATTGTAACAATTGTTTTAAAGGTGGCAGTGTCTGCTTTAAAGTTTATTTTAATCCATTGCCCCATCTGTTCTGCGTATATCATCCTATTCCCCCCTAACATAGTTGATATACGAAATAAAACCTTATTTTTTAAGAGGGGCCTAAAAATTTTTTTTGCAAACACACACATTACCACCTTAAAATATAGTTCTTATCTGGTTTATTAGACTATTGCAATTATTAATAATCTTTGGGTAATTATTAATAATCTTCGGGTAATAAAATAGTTGTAGAGCTTCTGTCTGCTTCAGTTATTATCCTGAATTTCTTTTTATTTGATGAAGAATAAACTGACATGATCCTTAAGTTATTTTCTAAGGAAAATTCATTTTCTTGCTTATCCTCTTCACAAACTTCTCCCCAATCTCCATTGTGATGACGTAATAATGCAGAATTAATATCATTTTCTGTAATAGCTTTTAATGCTGTTCTTGTTACGACTATCTGGCCTAAAGAAAATTTAACCATACAATTGAGTACCTACTCTTTCATTTTATTAATTAACTCTATTATTATAAGAATGATACAACCGATCAATGTTCTGTCTGGTTGTACCATATATTCCTGCAATTTCTTTTGAGGTAAGTTTTTTAGTTTCCTTTAGATAAAACAAAGTTGATGGAGGAAGTTTTTCAGCTAAAGTACCTTTATAAACCATACCCTTTCGAGTTTCTCTGCCTGAGTAAAATTCTACACATGCATATCTTTTAATATATTCACCGATTGTTATATGGTCAAGTGAAGAACGATACTCTACAGCCTTGTATAATTTTTTGTCTCTTGGAAGTTGATTTATAATACCTTCTTTGGCAAGCTGTTTAATTCTTTTTAAAACTTCATCTTCTTTCATAAAACCTTAAAATTCCTCTCATTCTATATGTTCTGTCTGGATCAGTATACCGCCTTAAAATGCAGATAATACCTAATAATTTAATTGTACCATGATGACGTTATAGAGCAATAATTCGAGGTCTAAAAATTTAACAAAAAATAGGGTATTTTCAAGAAATTATAAAAGGACTTAAAAAAGCCCTTTTATAAAGTTAAGTATTTTGTCAGAAGGAGATTAGACATTTTCTGTAACATAAGCGTATAAATCATTATCAATTGTTTCATGCATCGAATCAAATGCTTTAAATATGTCTTTCGGTTTAATTATTTGTTTTATTATTTCTAAGAAATCTTCTTTTGTTATTTTCTGTGCTTTATACATAGTAATTAGAAAAGAAGTTATATGAATCTTTGTTATTTGTTTTTTTGAATATTGTTCTTTTAAAACTTGGACGAAATCTTCTTTATCTAGTTGAGAAATAAAATCATAAATAAACTGTCTGTCTTCAGCACTAGGTAAAGCTGTATTTAATGCCTGCAAAATTTCTGATGTAGTATTAAATATTTGCTTATACATAGGAAATACATCCTCACGAGCTATATTCTTCATTCGGTGCAAAGTAAGCACCGTAAGAATTATTTCAGTATCAGTATAATGCTGATTATAATAGCCATCTTTTAGTGTAGCTATTACTTCTTTCTTTTCGGTGTCTGAATACAGCCCCTTAGTAACCATATACCCTCCCACATAAGCAAGCTTACTTTTATTAGTTCTTCATATATAATGATATGAACTTACATTTAAATAAATTCAGCTTGGAAAAATTATATCATTGTAGTGAAACAAAATTCAACAATTTTCAACTCTAAATTAGCTAAAATTTTTGTATACCAATACATTTCACCTTAAAATAAATATTGTCATTGCCCATATATTTTATACAGGCAGATCTAAAATTAACTATTGAATTTTAGATCTGCCTGTTTATAAAGGTTTATTCTTTAGCTTCAACTTTAGTTTCAACCTTGTAACCTTCTAAAGCAATCCCATGTTTTTTAATGTAGTATGCTAAATCTATAGGAACAGGAGGCTGTTCTTCTTCGAAATATTTAGAATAGTGCAGTTTGCGACCTTTAATATACTTTTCCATCTGGTCTTTTTCGTTGCCTCTAAATTTCTTTTCAACGCTTTGTATTCTCTTTGAATTATAATTGCTGTTTTTTGTTAAAATTTCATTAAGACCAAACCAATATCTGACTTGGTAATATTCAATTGATTTATCCCTGTAATTGGTTAATGTATAAACACAAATATTCATTTTGTAAGTGCCATTTTCTATTGTTTCATCCTCAGGAAAATATTTTCTTTCGTTGTTATACCAAACATTTAGCTTGTTTGATTTTTTTAGATTTGAAATATATTCTTGAATATCCTTATTTTTTGTTTTTACTTCCTCGGAATATTCAATAATTTGCAATTGTAATTCGTTCTTACCCTTTTTAAATAGGAGTTCTTTTATTTGTTTATCATAGTCGGATACAATATTTCCAAAATTCCTTATTTGTTCTGTATTATCTTGATTTAAATATTTATTTAATAAATTTTGTTCCCATTCCTTATATTCAGTGCTGTAACCGTAACTAGATACAGAATATTTGCCATTATAGCAATCAACAGTAATGTATTTTTTCATAAAAAACACCATGCCCTTTCTTTTTTAAAAATTTAATTTTAATATTAATTTTCTTGATATCTTGCACTTTCAAGACTTTTTAAATCTTCGCTAATAGTTTCAATGCTATAGGTTTCAGGATTATATTTTCTTAGCCTAAAAATTCGGGTAGAATGATCTCCATATTGTTCGGATGTAATAAAAACCCCGTTAATGTCTGGCGGACTTTCAATTTTTCTTTTAAAAAGTTTTATAGTATTCTCATCAAAAAAGTGACCGCCTGAATTCTTATTCCTTTGTTTAATAAGATCAATAGATAATCTACTCATGTTAAACACCTATTACAACTTATTTGGTTGTCTTGTTCGCTGGTTGTTGTTTGATAGTCATTAGGATCAGCAGAAGTATACTTGTTAAAAATATTTTTAATTGTTTTCAAAGTATCTTCTGGAATCGGTTTTAATAGCCATTTACTACCGTAAACATATTTTTTAGGACATTTTGCTGTTTCAATCATTTTTAAAACTTTAAATGTATCAACTTTATCTATAACTCTACTTATAATAGTTTTTTCGTTTTCGCTTATTTTTGCATCGTCAACAGCTTTTTGTATTTCTTTTTCAGGTAATAGTAATAAATTATAATTGAAGCTATTTTGATGAATACATATACGTTGTTGATCGTTCAAGTGATATTTTTCCCAAGTATCAATTATTATTCTAAAATCTTCTGGATCAATAGCAAACTCCCTAATATTAGAAGGGTTTTTAATTGTGTCTAATATTTGGCCACATTCAATACTTTTCCTATTACTTATATCTTTTATTTCCCCTGCCATACTTAGAATTGTATATCCAGTAATTGTTTCGTGGTTTATAGTTTCAGCTTTTTGGTTCTTAGCTTCTAAATTTAAAGTAATATAAATATTGCCTCCAGTTTCTTCCTTATTGCCGTATTTACCTACTAGGATTCTTTTTGAAAAAAATTGAATTTTCATAATTTATACACGCTCCAATCTGATTTATTTTTATAAACGGTTTAATTTATTCAAGGTCATTTATTGTACAATTTGAATTGCTTCGACCCCAAAATAACTATTTATTTTGTTTTCTTCTAAAACTTTTTTTAGAGCTTCTTCACTAGATTCAGCTTCAATAATAAAGCCCATTTTTCCGTAACTATTTTGAAATGCTATACAATATTTTTTCATAGTAAGATACCCCTTCTTTTTTTAGATTGAAATGCTAGGTTCAAATTTTAGCGTTTGCATGTTGTAAGCTAGTTTATTGATACGAACTAGGTTTTTAAAATTTTGAACAAGCGGCGGCTAGGGTGGTTTAAGTGCTAATGCAAATAAATTATATTAAATCACCCTATATATACACATATAAGACATAAACAACTGACCAAAAATTGAATATTACTTGAAAAGGAAATACCAAAACCCTAAATTTACTACATAGTAACTGCCATTTGAAGTGGTTTGCTATAAAATTTCAAGTATTTATTAACTACAAATTACTTGTTAAGTATAAATCCAACTTTAACCCTATATATTATGTTTTCAAATAACTTCACAATAGATCAAATGTACCTAAGTTTTGAATTAGTTCAATATATATTTTGTAGCCCAAATGTATTTAGTTCAAATATATTCCTAGTTCAAATACTACCTTTGAATTAATTCAATATATTTTTGAATAAACAGTATATTTTATTGAATAAATATAATATTACTTTCCTACTTCAAATGTATTCTAGTTCAAATATTACCTTTGAATTAATTCAATATATCTTTGTATAGTTCAAATACTACCTTTCAATTAGTTCAATATATTTTTGTATAAATATAATATTTGTAGTTCAAACAAACCTTTGAATAGTGAGTGGTATGGCCTCCTCCCTCCGTCTGGCCCTAAAATATTTTTTGCTAGTAATTTATAAGGCAATAAATTTCTTTTTAAATTTTAAACTTGAATTTTGTTTATTTGCTTCTTCAAATCTTGCAATAATATTTTTAAGTCTTAAAAATTACCGAAGTTTATAAACAATTCAAAACCTAAAATATAAAAACGTAAAATTCAATTTCTTATAATTTTTAAAATATTGCCTTACTTCATATAATTGATTTTATATGAAGCCTGAATTCACGAACTATCAAGGCTTATAAACGTTGATTTTACCTTCGTTGTAGCAATATCAATTATTCGCTTTAATTCAGTATTAAGACGAATATAGTAAATTGTTTTTCCTAAAGCCTTAACTTTCCTAATAATAATTTTTTTAACGTATTCTTTTTTAGCTTCGTTTGTTCCTTGAATTATTATTAATAAATATTTGGCCTTAACTACAGCAATATTGTCAAAAACGGCTAGTTTAGTGGTTTGATGAGTATTCCTGTTTTCTAAAATAGGATTATATTGTTGCGGTATTTCTACTCCATAGGATGATATATTTAATTCAAATAACTTACTTCCTATTGGTTCATTTTTACTTAAGCTTTCTGGTATATTATTCACCCCCCTTCAAAACCCTTGTTTTTAATTTTGTTCGTCATAAACAAAATAATTAAAGTGATTCTTTCTAATTGAAAAAATGTAGCCTTCGTCTTCAAACGCCAACCTTGCAACCTTAAAAGCTATTTCTCTTGTTTCTACTTTTATATAGCCGTCTTTTCTTACCCGTCTGACTAAATCTTTCAATTGATCTTCCTTCATTTTAAAATTGCCCCCTTTCTTCTTAGCTTACGTTTTTTAGTATAGGATGGAGATATATTTAGTAGCAATAAATCAAGCCCCAAAGTGGCAGACAGGTTTCGGAATATCTAACATATACCCACCCCCCAATGCCTAGAAAAAAGCGGAAGGCAAGCCTCGGCAACAGTACCCATACAAACCCTATAGGAAATTTTTGAAAATGTTTTTAGCTCGCTAAAATGACTTGGGTTTTTTACCAGATACATTTTGAATTATGGTAAAATATACATACAGTTTTAAGTTGTCTATAATTAAAACTCCAAAACTAGAAATATAGGTGAATTACTTAGATAAATTGGTGAAATATTAAGCAATTTAAACGATAATTTTGTGAAATGATAATATTTTTTTAGTAAAAAAGTTTTTATACGTAATTATAACTTTCAGGAGGTGATAGCTATTAATCCAGAATTTAAAAATACCATTGAACACTTAATTTCCATTGGAAAAGAAAGCGATTTTTGCGACTTCAAGCAAAAGTGGCATGAAGATAATGAGAAACTCTTGCATGACATACTTTGTTTTGCAAACACAGTACATGATAAAAATTGTTATATCATAATTGGTGTATCTAATACAGGAGAAATAGTTGGAGTATCTGAAGATAATAGGAAAGATCAAGCTAATATACTTGATTTACTTTCAAATACCAGTTTTGCAGGCGATAATACTCCGAATGTCAAATTAGACAAAATTATTCTAAAAGATAAAGAAATTGATGTTATTACTGTTCTAAACTCATATGATACTCCCTTTTACCTTAAAAGTAAGAGCAAAAGTTATAATAAAATTAAAGAGGGTTATATTTATACAAGGGAAGGAGATAAGAACACATCAATATCTCAAAATTCAAATTATCAAGAAATAGAAATGTTGTGGAAGAAGCGACTAGGCTTAACACAACCACCTTTAAACCAAATAGTTAATAGATTAAATAATAAATTTGAATGGACAAGAAATGAGGATGTTTTCTATAACAATTTCAATCCCGAATTCCAGTTGGTTATAGAGGAAGATGAGGCAGATGATAGAAAAAGAGGAGAATTTTATGTTTATTCTCAGACCAATTCGGGATTTTTTTATAGTAATTTGCAAATAATGTATAAAACTACACTATTAAAAAAAATTCACTTAGTAAGCTTAGACGGTGGCAATTATATAACGCCTATACCAGAATGGGGATTTATATCCCACACGGAAACAAATTTAGATTCTAAATATATTTATAAATATTACTTAAAAGATAGCATAGCCTATAAATTACAGAATTTTCTCTTCAATGAAACTGATCAAGAAGAAGTTTGGATAAAAAGTAAGTTTGATGAAATAGTTTTGTATTTCGAAAATGAAGAAGAACATTCTTTATTTAAATGTTACATAGAAAGAGACCCAAAAATAGTTGAGATTTATTTGAAGAAAGCAAGGGGGGTATATTTTGAAATCGATACAAACAATGAAAAAGAAAAAAAGGATTGTAAATATAAGTTATCTGTAGGATTAGCTTTAAATGAAATCTTAAAACAATTTAGGAGTAGTATGGCAGGAAATAATAAAATACTCGAATCAAAAATTAACGAATTAGAAGATGATGCCGAATATACAGTAAAACAATTAAAAGAATTTTCTGATTCAAATAAAGATAAAAATATTCTTTTTGTGTTTGATAATGAACTTTTTGATACAAGTAGTTATTATGATTTTAGAGATAATCTAAAATATGATGAAAAATATAAATTACTTTGTAAATCCTTTGGTTATGATAATAAATTAACAACAATTTATAAAAGTTATACAACTTATTATCTCAAACACAAAAAGTCATTTTGATATGTAGTTTTTCGCTTAAGTAGAAATTTAATTTCGGAGGTGTTTTATGATATTTGAAAATGTAAAACTAATACAAGATAAATATATGAATCTTAGTAATTCTTTCGAAGATTTTAATGAAGCCAATATTAAAATGAAGGTTGTTTCACCTTTTCTTGAAATATTGGGGTATCCATTTAAATGGCAATTTTATGAGAATCCCGTTATTAAAGGAGTAACAATTTCTGATATTACTATTAAAATGAATTCTAAAGTTATACTTTTTATTGAAGTTAAAAAGAGCTTTACAGGCAAATCCTATTTGAAAGATTTACATCAATTAATTAGCTATTTAAATGACAAGAATGTGGAATGGGGGATTTTAACAGACGGGAAGGATTATATTCTTGTAAATAATGATATTGAAGGTGAATGTAAAGATAAAGAGATTTTAAGATATAATATTTTTGAGGTAAATGAATCAGATACTATAAGATATTTTTCACATAAAATGATTAATAAGGGCTCGTATTACCTAAATACTTACAACAATATAAGGTATTTAAGCTTAAAGAAAATGCTAATATTAATTCATGGTCAATTTATAATGATGTAATTAGTAAATTTTTTAGATATATTGATAAAAAATACGGTTATGAGAATTGAAATATTTGAGTCCTGACGACTTCATTGACTTTAATAAAAATAATATTGAAAATAGTAAAAAACTTAATAATAAAGAACAATAACATCTGTAGCAACTATGAGAAATAGATATGCATATATTAGAAACTTCTATGATTTATTTATAAAATATGGTCTTCACAACGAAAATCCTTTTCACAATGTTATATCTAATAAAGAGCTAAAGGAAATATATAATTTGCAAGATGAAGAGGAAATAGAGCCTCTAACAACTAAAGAGATTGAATGTATATTGGAGGGGTATGAAGAATCCCGTGAACCAGAAAGGAATCGTCTTATGTTTTTACTTTGCTTGTATTGTAGTGTTACGCGAAGATATTGTTTCTCTTAAACTTAATAATATTGACTATCAGAATAATACAATTAGATTTAATAACAAAATTTTTGAGTTTCCAGAGGCTTTCATTGAACGAATAATTAAATATGTAGAAAATATTAGAGACGAGAATTTTAGAAGTAATTTCTTTTTCGCAAGGCATTATAAAGGATATTCTGAACTACCTCTTGCTATTAACTCGGTAAATGTAATTATAAATAAGGCTTCTGACTATCTTCAAAAAGGCGGATATAGAAAGATCCAAATAAATCCAGAAAAACTCAAAGTAATGCTAATAAAGGAGCTATTCAATTCAGGATTTTCACTAGAACAAATTTTATTGATAGCTGATATTTCATTGAATACATTATCTAACTATCTCGATTATGATAATATTATAGAAAGAATTAATGGAATAAAAGATTTAAAAGAAAAACATCCTTACTTATTATTTTATAAATAGATTTAATTAAGCAAAAAATATGTTGGCCATAATCCATATACACATTAGGCTAATAATCGCCAGTTCATGTAACTGAATGTTTTAGCAATAATGGGAAGTTGAACGAAACAGAAAAAGGAGGTTGTTTTGTGCTTTTATATCATTACTGTAGCTTTAAAAAATTCAAATATTTTATAAAATCTAAAACACTATGGTTAACTCAAATTGTAAAGTCTAATGACAAGGAAGAAGTGAGTCGAACATTTAAAATCATATGGGACAGTATTCAAAAAGACTTAGAAAAAGGTCTTGGTGACATGCAAAATTCAGCAGATATTATAAATATGCTCAATAGTCAAATGGAAGTAGAGTTACATTCTTCTCTAGAGGGTGACCAAACGCCATATGGTGTGTGTCTTAGTATTAATAGAGATCTAGCGCAAAATTGGAATGAATATGGAGATATGAGCCGTGGTATTGCAATCGGATTTTCGAGGGAACTATTTACAGGAATTGCTCCTAATATGCCACATCCGAGCGTGAATTTGGAGAATTCTATCGGATGGAATCAAGTCTATTATGACAGAGATGGTTTGGCACAAAATTTCATTCCTATTTTTATTGATAAGCTTAGAAGTGATACTACAGCATTAGGATGGTTGACTGTGCGCACAACGCTAAAACATTATTCTGCATTTATAAAAAATCCGACTTTTAAAGACGAGAGAGAAGTGCGCGTCATTTATTATCCTTGTAAAGAACACAGTCAAAATTCCATTTCTGAAGTTTCCAATATCATAGAGGAGCCCCTACTACATTGCACTTTACCTTGGCTGAAATCGGACGGCATGTGCACGTTAAAAGAAATAATTATTGGAACCAATTGCGAATATACATCTGAGGATATAAGCAATCTATTACATAAAAATGGAGTACACAGTGATATTTCTATTGTGAAATCGGAATATCCGTACAGAATATCAAAAAACAGATAAGACCGCAAAAGGATGATTAACGAGCCAGAAGTATTTATTGCCTATATGCTTTACTGAATTGTGAGCTGATCATTATCCATATAACTATTAGCTTTAAGAAAGTTTTAGCTTTTCATAAATATAATTGAATTAACAATTTAATTTGGAGGAAAATATAATATATAAAAAAATATTGTAGGAGTTTTAATTAATGGACTTTGGACAGGGATTTGGTAAAATACTTATTATAATTGGAATAATAATTTTTCTTGGTGGAATTATCATATACTTTGGTGGTAAATTAGGTATAGGACGATTACCGGGAGATTTTATATACAGAAAAGACAATATTACTTTTTACTTTCCTTTGGTTACATGTATTATCATCAGTGTTATATTGACTATAATACTTAATTTGTTTAATAGACGTTAATATTTAAACCCACCAACCCGGTAGCCCACTTTTAATTTTTTTAATAAAGTTGTATATATTCAAACAATATCTGCATAAGTTACCAATATATTCTAAAAATATTCATTTTTTCTAAAAACTTAAAATTCATTCATTTTCATCGTATATCACTTTTGTAAATCCAATTTAGAAAGGAGTCGGTGTCAGAGATGAAAAATTGTAGCTATAATACCTTGTTGGAGAGCAATACAGTTTTAAATGCCATACAATTAAAAGTTGATCCAGAATTAAATAAGCTATGGGAAAGAGATAAATCAAAATCCTATAGCTCTGCTAAGAAAAGAAAATTAGTTACTGATTTATTAAAAGAGAGGTGAAAATTATATGGGAAAGCGTGTAAATAAGGCCACATCAATGGTTCATACTACCTGTAAATCTAAAATTGAAAAGTATAAACTCGAAGAAATGGCAATTAGACTTCGGGAAGAAGAACATTTAACTTATCAGGAAATAGCTGAGAAATTAAATATATCTGGTCTTGTACCTTCAGATGATGAAATTAAACTTTGGACTGTTGAGAGATTTCTAAAAAAGATACCCGAAGTAAAAAAACATTTGCTGCATCAGGATAAAAGACGGCTATTGAAGGTAATGAATAAGCAAGTTGATATTATAGACGAAACTCTGCTTCTTTATAACCGTACCAAGACTTTGCTGATTAACATGGAAAATAAAGCAGCAGAAAGTAACGGAACAATAAATACAAAATCATATAAAGCGTTATGTTCTGAAATGAGGGTTTTGTTGAAACAAATGACTGAAATGCAAAAACAGATCAACGATTTTGAGAATGTTAAAAAATTTATGGAAATTGTGCTTGAGACTGTCCATGATGTAGCTCCTCAAGCTCTGAATCCTATTTTAGATAAGCTTCGCATAAAACAAAATTCTGTTTGGCTTACTAAAAAAGTTAATAGTATGTCTGATACAGAATTTAACGAAGTTGTTGAACCCAAAGATCAGGAAGAAAAGGACTTATAGGCAAAGATTAAAACAGGGCAAAATTACCAAAAAGATGTTGCATATAGTCTAAGATATAATTATAATGATCATTGTTAGAGAATTTTAAGAGGTCACCATGTCTTGTCAGTGCTGATAACACTGACAAAGCACATGCAGGTAAAACAGTTTAGGAACTACCTACACGTATAGCATTTAAAAGCTATCATAGCGACCCAGAAGCTATTATAACTTAGTTATGCTTATAATTTCAACTTTTTTATACAAAAAGGTGCATGTGTAGGGTTTAAACCTGCTATTGCACCTTTTTAAATTCTCTTTCAAAAAATATTTTTGGAGGAGGAATTTATATGTGTAAAGAAAAGTTTGAGGAGCCTTTTAAGGAATTTATATTTTCGAGGGTAGATTCTAATTGGAGTAATTTTGAAGAAGCAGATAAGGAATATAAAGATTTTATGGCACAGTTTCAGGTAGAACTGTTTAAGATTAAGACCGTAGTGTTAAACGAAAATTTAGAATTTTTTGAAAAATGTTTAGATGAAATAAAATCAAAAATTACCTGTTTAGAAAGTATTATTGCAGACAGCTTTTATTTAAAAGGGCTTAAAGAGGGAATGATTTTTATAAATGTTTTAAAAACAAATGCAACTGGAATTAAGCCTAAAGAAGCTATCCAGGAACAGTTTAAGGAATATGTGGAACACTTTATTGGGCTAAGAGTAGAAGAAATTTCATATGAAGCTATAAATGAGAGTGAACTGCATAAAGACCTAAATAAAAAAATAATTGAACTGCAAAAACAGATTCTCGAAAAACTACCTAAAGACAGTCAAGTGCTTCTCTATGAATACGAAGAAGCAAATAATCATAAAGACAGCCTTATTAGAGATGCTTTATATAAAAATGGTTTTGAAGATGGAAAAAATATTATCGATTTATTTTTAGAAAATAATTTTGCTCAGATCTGATAAATTCAATTTAGCCTTATGCTTATGAGAAACACCTCCGCCTAAAATAACCTTTAGATGGAGGTGTTTTGCATATGCCAAATAATAATTATAATATCACTGATTTACTGAACCAATTTATAGCTCTTGGATCTGATAAGAACAAAAAAGAAGATGTATGGCGAGAGAAGCCTGTAAGCCTTTTAGAGTTTTTTACTTCTAAAGAAATGCTAAATGAACAGCCACACTCTGGAAAACAAACTGAATTCTTAGAAGCTGTTGATTATGTTCTAAGTAAAGAAGACCCCTTAACTCCTGCTGAGTACAAAGAAATTACTGAAATGGCAGTCCTGTTTGGAAAAGGATCGGGCAAGGATTTTTTGGTTTCTGGTATTGTTGCATATATGTGTTATAGACTTTGTTGTCTTTCCAATCCGCAGGATTATTACGGTTTTGCACAGGATGAGCAGATTGATATTATTAATGTCGCCCTTAATGCTTATCAGGCAAGCAATGTATTCTTCAAAAAACTAAAAGCCAGATTAAAAAACTGCAAGTGGTTTAGACCTGTAAATTATAACCCATCTTTGAATACTAACTCAGCATATAACGAATATCAAATTACTAAAAATCAAATACGGTTCTATAAAAATATTACAGCACATAGTACCCATTCTGAAGCTACAAGTTTTGAGGGTTTTAATCCGATATTGGTTGTATTTGATGAGATAGGTGGGTTCGAGATGCAAAAAGCAGAAGAAGCATATAATACATTTCTATCTTCTGCATCTACCCGGTTTAACGATAATATTCTGCTGATATTTATATCATTTCCACGCTCTGCTGAAGATTTCATGATGCTAAAATATAATGAGTCACTTACTGACCCTAAAGTTTGGGCTATCAAGGGCAAGTCATGGGAAGTTAATCCTAAAATTAACAGAAGTAGTTTGCAAAAACACTATGATAAAGACCCGGAGGGAGCAAGAACAAAATATGAATGTGACCCTCCTGCACAATCAGAAGGTTTATACCAATTCCCTGAAAAAGTTGATGCATGTGTCAGAACAGGTAAATCAAATCCGATTGTTATCGAAAGTATTGTTACCCAAAGAACAATTACAAACGGCAAATCTTTACACTTTTCAGGACTGAAAATTTATGGTCTTGATTCACTTGATACAAATTCTAAATATTTTATTGGTGGGGATGCGGGGGTAACTACTGACAGCTATACTATATGTCTTATGAAAGCTTTACCAACATTAACAGAGGTAATGGAAGATGGTGTAATTGTGGATAAATTTGTGAATAAGCCTGTAGAAGAATTGTTACTCCAATGGAAGCCATCTAAAAAAGACAGACTACCTGTAGATTTATTAAATGTTGCTGATATTTTAGAGGAAATATGTAAAAGGGTTCATGTTGAATCAGCACTTTTTGATAAATTTAATTCTGCTGAGTGTGTCCAACGGTTACAACTTTATGGAGTTGATGCAGAAGATAAATCGTTTAGCAATCCTTTTCAGGTTTCAATTCACACACATCTAAAAGGGCTTATTTATACAGGTTTTATAGAACTCTTAGACTATCCAGAAGCAAATGAGGATTTAAAACACCTAAAAATACAAAACGGAAATAAAATTACCCATTCTGAACCTTACGGAAAAGACTTACCAGATGCCAGAGCTGCAGCTGCATATTGCTGTTACAACAGTGATGTTGAGGAAGTTGAGCATTTTTCTATACCTGCAATGTTTGGAGCAAGAAGGAAAATCTAAAATTTTCTTCTTGCTTTTTCAGTTTAGTCTATAAATATTATCTGCCTATTTTATTAAAGTTACCTTCTTGCTGTCAAATAAATGCTATCTTTGTATAAGCATAAATATTAATTACGACTCAAATAAATACTAGCTTCATATTCTTGGACTTGCTATTTTAACCTTTTTTTATACAAGTATATATTAATTATTCTTTAGGTTGTATCTATATGTAAAAATCATGCTCTAAAATTCATTTACCATATTCTATTTTTTATCTATTCCTGTTCATAGAAGTATAGAGTACACAATTAATTTTATTCAGTTGTTATCGGGTAGGGTGCTAGAATTAAATAAGTAATTATATAAATGAATTAAATAAATTAACTATCTAATATAAAGTAAATAATATTTGAAGTAACTAAGTGCAGAATCCTACCAAAGTAATAATATTTTTAGGGAAGTTGATCTACGATCAATTTAAACTTCATTGCAATATATATATACATATAATTATATAATCATATTAATATAATCCATTAATATACTCCATATAGTCATAAGCACTTAAACATAAATATATTCTGTTTGGACAAGCCGTATCTAAAATCATAGTCAATAACTAGCATTTAACGATATTGATTTGGACAAGTCTAAGTGAAAATCAAGATAATATCTAACATATCTGCAATTAATATCTCAGACCTAATTTTTTATGGTTATCAAAAAAAAAAATATTTTAAAATTATCACTTAAAACCCGTTAGAAAATTTTATTTTTGTTCTAAGCTATAAATAGACCAAAAAAAATGGTTTCAAAGAGAGGATAGCTGTATATGGGAATTTGGGCTTTGATCAGGAGAAAAAAAGGTTCTATGACGGCAACCACAACACCAAAAATATCCGAACGAGAGGATAGTTCACAGGTATGAACTTGGTGGTGCTCGTGTGAGCGTTCCCAAATATGCAGTTACAAGCAATATATTTTCAAGTATTCCACGAAGAGTTCAAAACCAACTCGGATTAAGCGAGAACAGACTAAAAAACTACTCAGTCGACCAACTATTGGACATTTTAAGTGAAATACACCCTGACGTGTCATTTGCTATTTGGAATTTTATTCGTCTTGGCAATTCTGGATATAGAATAAGCGTTACAAAACCTAACGGCAAACCATATTCAAGAGGCGAAGAACAAATTAACACTTTTTTATTAAACCTTGAACAACCTTCAATCACTGGATTCAGTTTCACAAAAAGCCTTAACAGAATTATAAATCAACTCTTAAAAACAGGCGTTGTAAGAGGTGCAGCTTCTTTAGAGCTTGTTCTTACTGACGACTTATTAGACATCGCATATTTTGCACCAGTTGATCCAGCAACCATAATATTTAAAAATGACAATGGCAGAATTATTCCCTGGCAATCCACATCAAAACAAGTAAAGCTTGATATCCCAACATTTTTCTATGAAGGGCTTGACTCTTTTATAGATGACCCAACAGGTGTAAGTCCTATTGTATCTGTAATTCAGGCAGTGTTTTTTCAATTGCAGGTTTTACAAGACCTAAAAGCAGTTGTACATAATCAGGGCTATCCAAAGTATGACATTAAAATTATCGAAAAGGTTTTACTTGAGCGTATGCCAATTAGTATCCGCAATAACGAGCAAAAGAAACAGGAATGGCTAAATGAAAAATTAAACGAGATTATCCAGATGTATAACAAACTAGAACCTGATGACGCATTTGTCCACTATGACAGTACAGAAGTCAACCTACCCGATGCCGGGAAAGCAATGCTTGATCCTGAAAAACTTATGAATGTAATAAACGAGCAAATGAATATGGCTTTAAAAACTCTATCCACAATTTTAGGCAGACGTGCTAATGGAAATACTGAGACATTTGCCAAAATTGAAATAAAGCTTTATCTAAAGGGATTAGAAGATATTCAATGGCTTATAGAAACAATTCTAAGCCGAGCATTAACTCTGGTTCTCAATTTTAAGGGCCTTCAAGGACATGTAAAATTTAAATTTGTGCCTGTAGAGATCAGAACAGCACTGGAACAGGAACAATTTAGACAAATTGCTATACAAAACGCAGTTACACTTGTTGATTTAGGCTGGCTTTCGGATGAAGATGCTTGTATCGCTGTTACAGGAAATAAGCCAAATGGAACTCCAAGACCTGAAGGATTACGTTTTGGAGGTGGTGGCGGTAAAAAGGCTGCAACAGATGAGCGTACCCCAACAAATCCACAAAGTGATGATAATCCAAAAAACAATTAATTTTAGAACTTTAGAAAGTTAGAAAATTTATTGACTGCACTAAAATAATTCATGTGAGATAGGGGGAATTGAAAAATGGCAGTACCAACAGAAAAACAATTAAATAAAATTAATAAATTTAGCAAAGTTGAACTTTCAGATGATGCAGTCGAAGTCTTTGAGAATCTGATGATTGATACTTTGCCTGTCAGATCACATGGGATTATTATTTCCGAGCAGCTTATGGATAAGTTTTTACAGGATGCCAATAAAGGTATTCCGCAGATGATGGTTCATAATACAAAATTATTGCCTGTAGGAAAGGTTTTTGAAGCTCAAACTGATGATGAATTGCTTGCTGATGGAAATTTAATAAGAACTCTCTACGGCTCTTTCTATATTCCAAAGGATATGCCTGTTTCGGGATTTCCTGAATTGACTACTGATTCTTTGATTGACATGATAAATAAAGGTTTACTAACAGATACAAGTATTGGGTTTTCAGCTCCTAAATTAACCTGTAATATTTGCGGTTTTGATATTCGGGAATGGTGGAAGTGTGAACATGTACCGACCAGAGATTATGCTGTTGATGACAATATAAAAACCTGTTGGGCTATTGCTGAAGGTGAAGGCAGCTTAAATGAAAACTCTCTGGTCTATAGCGGTGCTTGTGAAAGAGCTTCTATTCTCTCCAAAGATACTAACTATCTTCAGGAACAAATTCCAATATGTATGCATTTAGTTGATGATTTAAAGTGTGTTCCACTTGATGCCAATGTAACATTCCATTTTTCAAAGACTCTTGGGTTAAGTGTCTTTTCAGATAAACAATTAACAAAAAAGGAGGAACTGCCAATGTCAAAGATATTGAAAACGGCAGATATTTCGCATAATCAAAAAAAGGACTTGGAATTGATCAAAGCTGATGACTCTAAAGAAACTGCAAATAACAAGTTATCAGAGGTTCAAAATAGTGATATCACTTCTTCTTACGAAGAATTAAAAGTTAATCCTGAAGAGGTTGTTGAGGAATTAAAAACAGAAAATGAAAAGTTAAAAGCTGAACTTTCTAAGGCTAAGAATACCATTTCAGAATTAAAAAAATTTGAGGGTATAGCAAATGGATATAGAGAGGACTTAGTTAAGCAGATTTTAGAGTTAGGAGTTAAGGCTCAGGGAAATGCTTTTAATCAGGATAGGTACAGCAAGTATTTAAAAACACTATCCATTGATGAGTTAACAGAAGAGATCGTATCCTTTAAAGCTGAGATAGCTGAAAGATTTGGAAACAGTGAATCAAGAATTACTTCTTCAGAAACTCATAAAAAGGACTCTATATCGGTTGAATATGGAGATATGGATGAAAATGAGAAAAGAGAATTTTTAACTGACGAGGCAAAAAAGTTAATGGAGACTGAAGATGGCAAGAAGAAAAGTTTTAGGGAAGCATTTAGCTTAATGCGTAAGAAATTTGAAAAACTTAGCAAGGAAGGAGCTGCGTAACCATGACAGGAGGATTAACCAAACTTCAAAAAACATACAAAGCAAAAGTAGCTATTGCTCAGTATTTAGGAGTAGTATTCGACAGTGAGGATACTTGTAAACTTCCAACAGCGGATAATCAAGTTCCATTGGGTGTTGTCTGGAATGATGAGCAACCAAGAGCAGGGAAAAATATTTCGGTAGCCATTGATGGTTATTCAGTTATAAAAGCAGGTGCAACAATAACTGCAGGTATGGAAGTGGTACTTAAGACAGGCGGTTCAATAATGCCAGCTACAAGCTTAACAGCAGGAACTCAGGCAAATATTTTGGGTATTGCTGAAAACAGTGGTATTGCAAATGACCTTATTACCGTCCGTATTGAAAAGAAAATCAGAACTATATAATCAAGAGGAGATGAATTTGAATGCCAACAGTAAATAAGGTACATTACGATAAATATTTAACCGAAATTTCAATCGGTTATCAGAATGAAGCATTTATAGCGGATCAGATATTTCTGTCAGTGCCTGTAGATAAACAAAGCGATAAATACTATGTTTTTGGCATGGAAAAGTTCAAGGTTCATAGTGATTATAGAGCACCCGGAACAGAATCCAATGAAATTAACTGGAGTTTCTCAGATGACAGCTACTATACTGACGGACACGCTTTGAGTACATTTGTAACAGATGAGGAAACTCCTAATGCTGATGAAGTAATAAGACAAGAATTAGAGGCAAATGCTACTGAACTTACTACAGAAGCAATACTTCTCAATAAAGAAATTGATGCAGCAAATAAGCTTACTGATACTTCTTTGGTTGATAGTGATATGTTTGAAACTGTTACTCATAAATGGAGTAACTATGCAGATGCTGATAGTAACCCACAATTAGATATCGAAGAAGCAAAAGAGAAAATGCATAAAAAATCTGGATTAAGACCTAATACTCTGATTGTTTCTGAACCAGTATTTAATAAACTAAAATTCCATCCCAAATTACTTGCTTTACTTGGCAATAACAGCCTTCAAATGCTCACACAGTCAATGATCGAGACTATGCTTGGAGTAAGAATTGTAATAGGATCTGCATTAAAAGACGCAACTGCAGCAAATAGTCCAAATATTCCTGCTCTTAATTATGTTTGGGGTTTAACTGCTGTACTTTGTTACATTGCTCCAAAAGCTGTAGGAAGAAAAACAAGAACTTGTGCTCTTTCGTTCTATTGGACAGCTAAAGGCTCAAATGGTGTTGGTGTTAGAAAATGGTATGAGGTTGCCAAGCAAGCCACAAAAGTTGAAGCTGAACATTGGTATGACCACAAGATTATATCTAAAAATTCAAGTTATATTTTTGTAGATGCAATAGTCGCTGCTTAATAAAACAATGCTGGTTATCCAGTTTGCTATAGTCGCTACACATATAGCTTGAAAGCTTAAGTGTAGCGATTTTTTAATAAATAGATGAGAAAGAGGTGTTTTGCATATGGCAAATAAAAAGAAGCAGGATGATTTAGACCCGATACCAGAAGAGATGAACACTAATAATGAATCTTATGAGACAGCTGAACCTATTAAATCCACAGAATCAAAGGAACATATTATTGATACAATTGAGGGAAAGTTTAAATCTGCTGAAACCAAATATATTCCTATACCACAAGGCTGCTATGCTGTTTTAGAAAATCATGGTTCTGGAGATATTTATCCTCAAGGAGAAAGCAAATTTATTTCTCCTAATGAAAGCTTTGCGTTTTATGGAAATGAATTAATTATTACATCCTATTCGCAACCCAAATTTACAGTGAAATTTATAAAAAACAAGGTGGAATAAATGGCAAATAAAATATTAACTGAGACACCTGCAGCTTACTATGAATCAGTCAGACGAAAATTAGGAGCTACAGAAAATTTAATATTAGATGCAGATATAGATGATCCAATGATTATAGGCATTGCAGAAGCTAATATTATCAAACTTGTACCAGATTATACTTTGATAACCGATGAAACCGAATTGTTATTCCTGCGGTTTGCGGTAATAAGTTATACAGCCTCATTACTCTGTCCTTTGATGGCTGCAAAACACAAAATTGATGTTAAGACAATTGAAACAGCATGGAAAAAAGACAGAATCAATTGGACTGAAAGAGTAAATGAACTGGTAAATGAAGCACTGGCAATGCTGCAGCAAATAACTTCGGTAACTGTAAATTTTGGTGAAAGCAGCATAATATTTGCTCTTGCAAAATCAGAACGAGGCTTGGAGGAGGCAGCTAATGCTAGAGGATAAAGTGGCTATTATCAAAGAAGAAGGAATTCCAGTACAAATAGTTAGAACTCCCACTATCAATACTATGGCTCTGATCGGAAGGATTCAGCGTTCAGGTAATGATTTCTTCTCTTTGGAGAGCCAGAGAAAAGGAGTTTTTCTTCCTGATACAATACTTGTAAACGGTGATATTATTCATGATGTTATTTTAAATATAGATTATTTAGCTATAAGTGTTTTCCCTGAAATAATAAATCAAATAACAGTAGCTTACCATGCATTATTAATAAAATGTAATGCCAAGATAACAGTGATTTCATTTGCTGAAGAAGCCATTAACGGCCATATAAAACAAATTCCCAATACACCTGTTACATTAAAAGCTTACAGACAAATGGCCTCTGAAAAACTTAAACAACTAGATTCTGGCTTGGTTCAAGACAGCAAATTTGTAATTTATACTTCGGTTAATGATGCAATCCAGTTAAATTCTCAAGTATTGATTGATACAGATAAATTCAAGGTTTCAGGAGTTGATACTACAAGTTTTGAAAACTTGATGGCAGTACAGCTTACACCAGATATCAGAAAGTGAGATATTTTATGAAAGTTATTCGGTTCAATAATGAAATGTATTTTAAAGATTTGGCTTATAACATTATTTTAGCAGTTGAGGAACTTACAAGTGAGCTTAACTTAAGGGTTATAAAAAACATGGCTGCAATTAAACTAAATATTTTAGACTATACGGAAAAACAAAGTGTTAAGGGAATGGAGTCTGAAATTAATACATTCTTATACCCAATGTCATTAAAACAGATTTTATTGTATGGCAGCAGAGTTATAGGCGGAGTGAAAATAGCTGGAGGGCAAAAAAGCATTACAGCTCTATTCTATGAATATGGTACGGGTACTAAAAGCAAGATGCCTTCCGGCAGGTGGAATCACTTAAGTCCTAATCCTTTAAAAAAAGGAACTCAGATTGTAGGAAGAAAAACTGAAATGACGTGTCCGAAAGGAGTTAAATTATCTGCCTGGGGCGGTGAAGAATATCCTGTTATAAAAGGGAATCATGGATATGTACTTACTCATAAAACAAAAGGATTAAAACAAGGACGGCCATTACCACATCTTGAAGTAAAAGCATATTTTTTTATGAAAAATGCAGTTTTAAGTATGCGTGAAAAAATAAAAGAAAGTCTACTGAAAGCTATTTGCAGTACCAATCCTAAAAATTACTTTACTTTCAAAAACATAATTGTGAGGCGGTGAAGGCTTATCATAGTAGATTTATATAATAGCATTTATAACGTGTTAGCACAAAACAATACTGTACTAAACTATCTACAGGTGGATATGGGGCTGTCTGCAAATAAACTGGAGCTACAAAAAGCAAAGAAGATTCAAATGCAGCAAATACCAAAGCAGTTGATTGAAACTTTGCCCATTATTACTTTTTATAAGCTTCCAAGTGGGAAAGATTTGTTAAACAGCCTTGTATACAATGCCATTTTTATGTTTGACACATACACACAAAATGATGTTGAATTGGCACACTTGATAGCAAAAGAGCTCTACAAAATATTTGATGAAGAATACCTGGATATTCCGAATGTAGGAACATTTAGAGGCGAATGGCTGGATGGTTACGAATCAGCGACTAATGATCCTGATACTTATTGCTTTACAAATTTAATAGCTGTAAGTATTGCACTTGAAGAAAAATAAATTTAGAAGGGAGTTTTGATTATAATGAGTAAAAAGATGATTATTAAAGGCGTTGGAAGGTTTATGGCAAGGAAGATTGTAAACGGTTTACCTGCTACAGAAGTATTGGACTGTGGAACACTTCAGAATCTAAAAATAGATCTGAATGTTGAACTTGATGATATTTTTGGTGGTGATGGTATGTTTCCTATAGACCAACTCTTAAAAAACAAGGCTATAAACATTTCAGCAACCGAAGCAAAATTTGATTTAAGCATGGTTGCTCTGCTTATGGGTGGAGCTGTTCAAGAAGGTGTAGCAAGTACTCTTTGGGTTCTTGGAGAACAAAAAACGTCTGTGGGATTTAAACATGTCACAGGAGCAGCAGCTAATGATGCTGCAAAGATTACATTAAATACCCCTAAAGCATCTTTTGCAAATGCAGGGTTTACTATTAAAGCAAAGGATGAAAATAAAGTATTAGAGTCAGTAACTTTTGATGCAGGTACTGTTCCCGATGCAGGTAAATATATGATTGACACTTCAGGAACAGATGTTGTTGTTATCCTTCCTCTTACTTATGCTGGTCAGGATATAGTTATCAACTATGAAAAAAATGCTACTGACATTGATGTATTAGATATTATGGGTGAAGAAGTACCTTTCCCTGTCCAGGTTGTTCATCAGGGAAGCTATATTCAGAAGAATGGAACTAAACAAGGTGTTCAAACCGAATTATATGCTTGTATTGCAAGCGGTACATTTACAATGGATATGCAAAGAAGGTCAGCTTCAAGCCATGAAGTAGCACTAAAGGTAATTGACCCAGAACGTGCAGACGGCAAACTCGGAGATATTAAGAGATTTGCTGCAGCTTAATTTTAGGAGGTTTTGGTTATGCCAGAAGATGAAATTGAAAGTTTAACTAAGGATCAGGCTATAAAAATTGAAAAGGACTTTATGGAAGATGGCGAACCTATTATACTTAGGGACAAAATCACATATATAATTCCTCCATTACTTTTGAAAGATGCAAAAAAACTGATGAACAAGCTCGAAACTATTGATACAGATCTTATTATTATAAATTTTATTGCTAATGATGAAGGAGTAACAAAAGAAGATGAATTATTTGAGGTTCTTCTTCTGGGGTTTAAGTATAACTATCCAGATATGGCAGCTGAAAGGCTTGAAGAAATATGTGACTTACAAAAAGCAAAAGAAATTATAAATTTAATGATTGGACTAAATGGCTTAAAAAAGTAATTGTCCAGCAGGATGAAGACCCTACAGGAGATAAGGCAAAGCATATCGATTGGTCTGAAGTCTTCTTCCTGCTGGCTAAACACTGTGGATTTAATAAATATGATGTATATAATTTGACACTACCACAGCTTGAACGGTATTTAATGCATTGTCACAAAAATATAAAGTTTGAGTTTGAGGCCAATGCTACCAGCATTGCAAATGCTGTCGCTAAACTGTTTGGCGGCAGTAATGAAAAAGAACAATCAGATGAAGATTATTCCGAAGCAACAGAAGATAGTATTAATTTTTTGGCTAATTACTTAAGCGGAGGTTAAAATTGCCCATTAATATTGGGCTTTAATTTTTTTAACGGGTGGTGAAACTTAAATGGCAGGAGAAGAATTTTTAGGCAAAGCACCAGATTCACAAGTGGATGCGTCCATAGTGGTTGATTTTTCAGCTGCCGAAACAAGTGCAAAAGGATTTGAACAAGTTATTGAAGCTCTGGATGAAAGACTCGGTGCATTGAAAAGCAAGCTTGAGGGTCTTCCAACGAATTTAAGCAAAGCTTTAGATAAAGAGTTGAGTTCCTTAGGCTCTGGCAATGTAAAGCTTAATATAGATGTAAAAGAAATCAATGCCTCACTAAAAGAAGCAATTAAACATCAGGTAGATAATATTTTAAAAAATATAGACTTTGCAAAATCTACAGGGAATGAACTGGAATCACTTGTTGCTGAAATAAAAACCGATATTAATGAGAAGTTGAGAGTTTCTTTTAAAAAAGCTACTTCAAAGCTTAATAATTTTTGTTTTAATGTATCTGAAATGTCACGATCAGTTGAGTTGTTTTCAAATGAAGCAGAAACCTTGTTTGAAAACAATAGAGTATTTTTAAATCCTGAAAGAATTAAAGAGTCTAATGAAAAACTAAAAGTTTTAATTGAAAAAAACTCTGTTGAGATTCTTACAAATATAGAGAACCTTATCCTAAATACAGATAAAATTTTAACTGATATTTCAGAATATACAAAATCTTTAACAGCAAACATAACCTCAGAAACAGAACCAATGAAAGGAAAACTTGAAATAAGCCCTGTTTCAATAAGAGAAAAAATTTCAAACATCATTAATCATGCTATATCTTCTATAGATATTGATTTAGATAAAATTGGTCGCATTACCTTGGATGGAGATGTTTTGAGAAATAAAATAAATGCTGTTTATTCAGAATTTATGGATGGAATTTATAATAGCTTATCGAAAATTAATATCGGAATTGAAGCTCCAATTGGTGAAACACCATTAACAGCTAACCTTCTTTCTCAAATTGAGCAAGAAATGAATGTTCTTGCCAATAAAATCGTAACCTTAGTATTAAAAAATATAAATGAAATACCATTAGAGACTACAGACAAGACTAAACTTATCAATCTTGATTCATATATTAATAAAATTAATGAACATATAAGACAGGAATTAAACAGCACTAAGTTCCCTGATATTATTATTCCTCAAGAAGATATAGAATTTATTCAAGGTTTAGCTGACAGAATTTTAGAACATATAAAAAACCAACTTACATTTAATCTTGATAGTCGGATTTTGTCGAATATTGATTCAGGAGAATTACAGAATGCTTTATCACCAATATTTGATCGTTTAAGAACAAACCTTGTAGAAGGGCTTAAGGATGCAATCTATATAACAGATACTGCGGAACTTGAAAAAAATATAAAGTTTGCAGTAACACAAAAATTGAATACAGCAGGAATTGAGCTTTCATCTTTTGGAGAGCCAATTATTATTGAAGCTGAAGTTCTAGCAAAGGTTATGAGAGAAATTTCTTTAGAGATCAATAAATTTATAATGCGGATGCCTATTCGGTTTGGTTCAATGAATTTCCCTGTTCTAAATATTGATAACGAAAAATTTAAGACTCTTACAGATAGCCTTAATGTCCTGGATGAAATTATGAAAAAGCGAACTAATGTTATAGATGATTATGTTTCAAAACAAATCGCAATGCAAGAAGCTACAAGGGAGGCATATAGGGAAAGCATTGAACAAATAGTAAAAGCTGAAGGTGGCATTGTGCCATATAAGAAAGATTATCATTTAAAAGAATATTTAAAAGTGCCTCAAAGCCTTAGAAATGGTTCAGTTGAAGCTGATATTATGGCTCAAATCGTATCCCAAAGACTAGGATTAAAAGATTTTTATGCTATTGATCTGGTTGGACTTCTTGCTAATTCAAAAATTGCTCCTAAAAAAGAACTTCGAGCAGAAGCTGAAAAATTTGCTTTGGGTATAAATGATTTGGATAAATCCATTATTGATATTGAAAATAAAATAATTCAAGATATGCATGGAGTTTTAGACGGCATTGATATTGGAAGATTCAAAAAAATTAGAACTGAAGATAAAGCGAAAGTTATAAGCAATATCTTAAATGAAGCAAAAACCAAGCTAGAGAATATCCCAGAGGAATATATCAAAGAAGTGGAACGCTTAAATGCTACAATGAATACTCCTGCAAAATCTATAGTTGTTGATATTCCTAAGTTTGAACGTCAATTAGGCAATCAGGTTACAGCTATGGTTAGAAAATTTACTAATACAGCTTTATCTGCAATGAAGAATATAGTAACCAATATTAGCACTGAACAAGGAGATGCTGGTATATCAGTAAAAATAACCGAGGCAGTAAATTACGCAATGAAACGGTTTGCAGATGCATATACATCGGCAATTCATAGTGTTATAAGAGAGTCAGTAATTTCACAGACAATAACATCATATATTCAAGGACGATTGGATGCAACGCTTCAATCAATTCTTGAAAAAAGAAATGTTAAAATACCAAAGCTTAATCAAATAACTAATACTGCATTAAAATTGATTATTGAAGCTATTGAAAATGGGATTACACAATCTTTAGTAGGTATCAAAATCCCTAAAACTTCTATAAAAATTGATACTGAGTTAATGAAGATGTTATTAAATGATATTGAAAAGCAAATAAATTTAGCTATTAGCAGTACTGCAATACCAACAAATCTTAAGCCTATAAACATTTCTAATGCTCAAATATTAGAGATATTAAATGCAGTAGAAAATACGGTACATCAATATGTAGATCAGTTGGGCAGGTCTTTGGCTCTTGCTCCTGCATTAACCGTACCGACAAATAAGCTATCCCGAAAAGTAAGAGAAAGTATAGAAAAAGCTCAAGGTACTCTTCCCTTAGAAATTACAAGTAGTGATGTAGTTTCTCATTTGATGTTGGTTGAATCACAGGCTATCGAAGGTTCGTATACCAAGCATTTAAGACGAATGATTTCACAATATAAAAGTAAGTTTACATCCGACCTTGAAAATATAGATATTGAGCCAAATAGAGAGCTATCAGTATACTTTTTAGATTCAATGCATACTTTGCAAAATAAGATTTACAAAAGAATCAGGCAGATACTTCAAGCTCAAATGGATGCTTTCAATAGAGCTGTTGAGGAAACTATAGTTGAACCTGTAAGAGAAATTCCAAATGTTGAAAGAAGGTTAAATGTCTACAATAGATTGACACAACCTGTTGCAGATGTAAACCGAGCTTTAAGGCAGCAAGCCAATGAATCTATAAGAAATGTTGAAAAGAATAGGCATGGATTGGATAGGGTTATGTATGGAACTGGTATGCATATACTGGCAGGTTCTTTATATTCAGCACCGTTTTATTTGTTTTATAAAATGAAAGAAACCCTTGTTGATTTAACCGAAGAAGAAGCAAAAATAAGGCAAAATATCCTTGCTTCACCTGAAGCAGAATATAAAGGCGTTATGGACACTGCACTATCCAGAAGGCTTTATAACAAAAACTTTGAGCCTTTTATGAACTATGAAGCTGTTAAATATGGACAAAAACTTGAAGATGTTTATAAAGCAGGAACAATTGTAACTCGGAGAAACCGTCCGATAATGGAACAAAAAAAGTATTTGGATGCTGTTATGAGACTTAATCTTATTGATAATGTTACTCCAGAGGATTCGGCATCAATACTTGAAGCAGTTATGGCACAGTTTAAGTTAAATGCATGGGATTTAGATAAAGTTATAAGGGAAATCACTGCAGCAGTTTCTATTTCACAGGCTACAGCACAGGATATTGGAGAAACTTTAAAAAGGGCTTCGGTTATTGGTAAATCAACAGGATTAGGTACTGCCGAGATGATAACATTAGCAGCAGTTATGTCACAATCTACAGGACAAAAAGGTGATGTAATTGGTACATTTTTAAAAACTGTTCTTGACCGTATGACTAAAAAACAGACACAACCCTTGTTAGATGAAGCATTTAAAAAAGCATATGAGAAGGGTTTATTAAAAGAGCCAGTAGGTATTTATAACGAAAAAGGCAAACTGACAAGTCCGCTGAAAATATTAAGTGCAGTATCACAGCTATCAACCCAAATACCTGATAAAGAATTATTTAATATCTACAGAACATTATTCGGAGAATGGCAAAAAGGCAGAGGTGTTGCATTACTTGGTGAGTTAGCACCTTCCGAAGATTATACCAATGAAAACCAATATATGAACAGCATTAAAGATTATTTGATGGATGTTAACACAATGCTTGAAAAAGTAAAAGGTCTGACTGAAGAACAGGAAAAACTTTTAGTTGAAGAAAATACAAATAAAGCAAGTTTTTATCTAAACCGATTAAATTCAGCTTTTCAAATTATGATAAAAACATTGGCTAATGATGGGGCTTTTGAGAACTTCAAAACCTTTGCAAATGCTATTACTGATTTAATGCTGGGAGCTTCCAAAAATCCTCAAGGATTGCAAAATACTGTTCAAACACTGTTAGATTTAATAGTTGGACTTTTGGCTATGAAAACAGGGCAGAGATTTATTTGGGGAGAAAAAGGAATTGGCAATTGGATTAAAGATAGAACAATGAGTGGTGTTTTTGGTGAAGTTAATTTACGCAGACCTTCTCTTTATACGCAAGGTCTTGAGTCTGTTTCAAATGAATTAGTAAGCGGTGTTCCTCAAAACAGAAGAGGAACATATAGAAATTTGATGTTTGGTGATACTTTTGACTATAGGCAGGCTGTTCCAGAAGAGAGAATAACAAGAGCTTTTGAAAGACGAGAACAATATTTGCAAAGGTATAATAAATTATCAGAATGGATGCAGAAAAGGTATAACATAGATTCGACTGCAGCAGAATCCCGTATAAACAAAGCTATCACAAACAGAATTAATAGAGGCGATCTGGTTAATTTACCTTCAGGACGTACAAGACAATTATTTAATACTGCAAGACCTGACTTAACATGGATGGAACGGTTAAGATCAATCAGACCAGATATTGAATCTGCCTTTGCTTCTGTAAGAAATGGTGCATACAGGTCAACAAGTGCTTTTTCAGGTTTGAATGCACAAGTAAGTACAACCTCAAGGCTGTTTAGCGGAATGAAAAATGTTGGGGGTATGTTTGTTGAAATTGGTCGAGGACTTGGTAACGTTGCTGTTTCTTTAGGCAAAGCTGCAGGACAAATGGCAATTATATATGTTTTAGGAAAAGCAGTTGAAAAAATAGCTGATGCTCAGATATATAAACAACTTACGCCAAGCCAGAAAGTCGAAAAAACATCTGGAGATATAACTTCAAAAGTAAATGAATATTACTCAACAAAGCAAGAGATATTAAGTGAGTATGAAAAGCATGGAGCTAATCCTGAGAAATTAAAAGCTTTGGATGCTGAGACTATTACCTCTCTTCATGATGCCCTTCCCGGTCTTATAGATTTACTCTTTGGATATAACCAAAGTGGTAATGAGGAAACATTGCAAAATTGGTATCGTAATAAAAAAGGACTGTCTGTTGGTTCAAAATTACCAAATGATATTGAAGATGCACTTTCCGAATTTTCAAAACTGGATTTGTCAGGTAGATGGACTCTAAGTTTGAAATCTGCATTGACTAAAACAAAAGATTTATTGAATAAGATATTTAACAGTCCTATGGATTATGAAAGTTTATCTGAAGCTATTTACAATAAAAAAGGTATGGTAAATGCAGAAAATATTGATACTACTTTAACTGATTTAATGGAACATCCAACAAAAATTCCCCACTACAGTGAACATTTAAACAAAGTTGTTACAGTTCAGGCAAAACAAGAGGTTGGTAAACAGGTATTAGGACAGAATCTTTCTCAGGAAGAAATAGATGCATTAGTTCAAAAAAGGGTTGCTGAAATAATTGCTGGTGGAGTTCAGCCTAATTTAGTTGTTGAAGCTATAGTAGATGCACTAACTAAACCCTTAAAGGAAAAAGCTTCTGATCTTAGAAAAATTGAAGATATTGATAATAAGGAACTTGAAGAATGGCAGAATAAGATTGATGCTGTTTTAAACTCTGGTGGAACGCAATCTTTGGGTGCTGATACCGAATTAGGGCTATCAGGAACAACAGATGATACTACTGGTAAGCTTCTTACAAGATTAAGAAGAGTTCTTGGCAAAGCAGAAGATGAAACCGTAATAAGACAGCTTCAGCTTAAACAAAGAGGTTTTACTGAAGATACCTCAATGTTTAGACAGTCAATGATTACTGCAAAAACTTCTGAATTGGGTATTGTCAGATCCCAAATATCTGAATTGCAGGGATATAAACCCGAAAAAGAAGATGAGCAGATAGCCGTTGAAGAAAGAATTGCTGAGTTAAACCGCAAAATGTGGGAAACTTTAGTTGAAATCAAGGAACTTCAAGAAAATCAATATGGAACGTTCAATTTGCCAGAAGGTATTAAGCCTATGAGCAACTATGAATATTATCAACAGAGAAATACTGAAAAAAGCATAGCTGTTTCGGCTGGAGATATGTATGTAACATTTCAAATCGATAATGTTAGTGCTGCTGACAAAGGACAGATTAAAGATAATTTGATTACTCCTGCCATAGATGCTTTAAACAGATATAAGCGTGAGCAGGAACTGGCATCTTCTGTTTCAAGGCAATTTGTCAGAAAAATTACTAATTATGGGGGGTAAAAACAGCTATGTCACAACAAGACATGAACAAAACACCAAGTGACAAATTTAAGCGGAGGCTCTTTATTGAAACAGGTTTCGGATATACCGAAATTGCTAATTCCAAAGGCTTTGATGAAGTAAACAGCTTAAAAATTGCCAGAATTGTAGAAGAGTATTCTCCGCCAACCCCATCTTTTAAAGTTGCAGAAATAATAGTACTCAACTCTGCATCAAAAATTCATGGCAGTGGCAAAGCTTCTTATAAGATCAACTTACGACTTATTTTCCCTGAAAAGAAATTTTATAATGAGTTTTTATTTTTTGCCAGCAATCAAGTTAAATTTTATGATGAGAATGGAGCAATTTTTGTAGGCTCTTTTAATGAACCCCCTGAAACAACAAGAATAGAAGCTGGAAAGCGGTACGATGTAAAACTAAATATCGTTGCGGTAAAGAAAGAATCTTATGAGGAATATGAAGAATGCAAGTTTATAGATATTGATGGCTATTGGGCTGAAAAGGATATTAAAGAAATGGCACATGCAGGACTAATAACCCAAATGGACAGGAACGGTAATTATGTTTATACTTTTAATCCAGAAGTTTTATCTTCGAGAGCTGTTTGTACGGCTTTCCTAAATAGGACAAGGAAGTATATAGAACGTATGATACGAGGCTAAATTTATGATATATTTAATATAAAAGGAAAGGAAAGGAAAGGAAAGGAAAGGAAAGGAAAGGAAAGGAAAGGAAAGGAAAGGAAGTGATTAGGTTTATGAAATCTTTTGATAAAAAATTAATAGGATTAATATTAGGGATTTGTGCAGGTATAGTAGATGTAATTCCTATGATAATTCAAAAACTAACTTGGGATGCGAATATTTCAGCATTTACAATGTGGGTTATAGTTGGATTTTTAATATCTACATCATCCCTAAAAGTTAATGCTATAATCAAAGGAATATTTATTTCAATAATGGCATTAGCTCCAGCAGCTATTTTGATTGGGTGGAAAGAACCAATTAGTCTTATTCCTATAGTATTTATTACTCTGATTTTAGGAAGCTGTTTAGGATATTTAATTGAAAAACTTTCAAAAAAAATATTAATAGAAAGCTCAAATTATAAAAAAGATACGTAAAATATATTTCCTTCTGCTCTAAACTAAATTAGAGGTGATGTTTAGGGCATGAGTAAATTTATTGATGTTATCCCATATCATTGGGCTTTTAACGATATTGAAGAAATGTATTATCAGAAAATACCTGATGGCACATACTTTTTTTCTGGCATCCCATATAACATTTTTGAAATAGGCAAACGACCTGTAGATATTGAGATTCCTGTATCGGTAAGCGGACAGAGTGAATTTGTTATAGATGGCTATATAAACCCTACTTCAGATAATCCATTTTTAGCTTACGTTGACGGTATCGAAGTAGGTTATGATGAAGTTGTTCCCGATAAACCTTCTATTGGTAAATCATTCATAAAGCTTAAAAGAGGTGTTAGAATTGGTTCTACAGTAAGGTTTTATTCTGCAGGTGTTCCGGCTATGATTGAAAATGACATAATGAAACGTCCTGTAGGAGTAGACTCTAATATTTCTACAAGTCTGCCATATGCACAAATTCCTTTGGATGACTTATTCAGCTATCTATATGATCCGCTAAATGCTTTGACAGTTGAAGTGGCAAAATGGAATGGCAGACAACTTAGGCGTGTGAATTTATCTGACGAGATAAAATTTGAAGATGATTATTCTATAATAAACAATCGCTTATATACTCATTATTATCTTAACAATGCCTTAGTTGAGGTTATTTATCTAACACAAAAGGATGGAATTATAAAATCAAATTATACAATTTTAAAACCGCATTCAGACAGCATCATCTATACAAACAGGTTTTTTCCTGACACCATCATGTCCAGAGCCGAGGCTATTACCATTGTTAATAAAATAAGAATTACTATGTGCATGAAATATACGGATAGTACTGCATGGAGAAGCAAGTAAAACTACATCCCGATTTAATGATGTAGATGTAGATGCCTGGTATTGGGAACATGTCAGAGATGTTGAAGAACTAAAAATGCCTGACGGAAGTTTCTTGTTAGTTGGCAGAGGTAATGAAATGCTGCAGCCTGATTTGGGAATGACAAGGGCTGAAGCAGTTGTATTTTTCAATAAAATTCGGGTTTGGTTTATTGAAGCATTCAAGTAAAGTGAGGGATTTTTATGTTATATATCAGTGATGAAATTAAAGCAATACTTTTAAATAGGCTTAAGATCGGAGAATCAAGAAGACCTAATATAAGAGTTGAAATAGATAAATATGTTTATGTTCCTACAATTTACTCTGAAGTTGATGTAATTCGATATATTACTGATGGGAAAACTCCTTTAATTAAGGCAGGGTCACAATCAGCAAATATTACTTCTGCAGCTACAATGGGAAACCCAATTAAGGGAAAAACATTTTCACAGCTTACACTCTCAAGTCCATATGGCATGCGTACTTTAGAAGGACAAACAAAGATGCATTATGGTATGGATTTTAACGAACCAGAAGGTACAGAAATTATTGCAGTTGCTGATGGCGAGGTTGTCTTTGCTGGAAATAATGGAACAGCAGGCTATAATGTTGATATTCTTCATGTAAACGGCATAAGAACCAGATATTTTCATATGCAGGAAGGAAGCATTTGTGCTTCTGTCGGAGATAATATTACACAAGGGCAAATTATAGGAAAAGTTGGACATACTGGCTATGTTGTTCCCAGTGGAATTATTGGAGCACATTTGCATTTTGAAGTTAGGCTAAAAGCCTCAAAAATTGATATAGGAGAAGCAACAGATCCAGTTTCGTACTTAAATGGTTCAACAAATATAAGTACAGTTACCGAAATACCTCTAAATGGCACAGGAACAATTACCACAAGCAATGTTAGGTTTACGAGAGGCTA
>CAVYEU010000021.1:0-21816 GCA_963767415.1 uncultured Eubacteriales bacterium | reverse complement strand
AATAACTGCTATGTTCATTTAATTTCTTAGAGAATCATAAGTTTTTTCATTTTCCATAAAACAGCATTCAACCATTCTGGTATTATCCAAAAGATTGTGCTTAGCAAGCTTTTCTTTTATACTAAAAATATTTTTTCCGCTTTTCATGATCACCTTGTTTCCGTCTAGAGACAAAAGGGCATCTATTTCATCATATGCTGCGGGAATTATATGAAGAGAATCCTTTCCTTCACACAATGAAATACCCAATTTTGCCGCAGCTGCGCAAAATGATGGAATTCCATTGATGATTTCTGCCCGATAGCCTTTTTCAACCACTAACCTGTGTATATACATATATGTGGAATAAACTGTAGGATCTCCTAATGTAATGAATGCTATATTCAAACCTTTTTCCAGCCCAATACAAATTGATTCTGCACATTTTTTATGGCATTGCTTCAGCAATGCCGCATCTTTAGTCATCGGCATACTACAATACATCAGCTCTTTCCCCCTAATATACTCTTCAACAACTTTTAGAGCAATCCTTTCTCCTCCTGTATCAAGCACCGCAATAACATCAGCATTTTCCCAATGTCTCTGCTGCCAATATAGTAAGTAGTTTTTTATCTCCCGGACCCACACCTACTCCATAAAGAATACCTCTCAAAACTTCATCTCCCTTTATTCATTATCAATAACAGGCTGTACGCTTCAGTCTGTTATCCGTTAAGCAGGGTAATAAATGCATATCCTTCATCATTTATTTGTATTTTTGTTATACTCCCATTATCAACCTTAAACCTCCAAAAAGACTCATCCGGGAGCTCAAGCAGGGATACAAGCATATATCTTATACAGCCAAGATGGGTTACTATTACTTGGAACACCATCCTTTCGCTGATTATGTATATTTTTTAAAAAAGCTTTAATTCTGGTTTTAACATTTTCTGTGTTTTCAGCACCCTTAATGCAAAAGTTACTGTCATTCATCCATATATCATATTCATGTGTATGCAAATGCCTTATTTCACTTAATGTCAACCCATCCCATTCACCAAAATTTCTTTCATTTATATTCTTATCAACTATAATATTGCTACACTTTAGTTTGCTTCCAATTATGCTAGCTGTCTGATATGCTCTTTTTAATGAACTTGTATAAATTGTATCTCATCTAATGCCCAAGATTTTTTCTGCTGCTAAATGAGCCTGTTTAATTCCATTTTCATTAAGCACTGCATCTGTTATTCCTAAAAAACAGCCTCTTACATTTTCATCAGTCTCTGTGTGCCTTAAAATAATTAACTCCACCGTTTTCACTCCTTGATATACTTTTTATTGTTTAAGTTTTACAGCTTCAATTTCTCCAGTGTACAAACCAGCAGCATAAATACAGTCTGGGTCAACTCGCATACAGCACCAAGTATATCACCTGTGATGCCATCAATCTTTTTGCCAAAATACTTGGCAGCAACAAAAGCAAAAAGGCATGAAACTATTACTGCGATTATAATATAAAGGTTAGCAAAACATGCTGATATGACAAGAAAGATTGCAAATCCGGTTAAAACCTGTTTTTTCCCGCAATACTCAATAAATGACTTAGCAATCCCGCCCTCGCTTCTTGCATATTTGGAAATCCCGGCTGCTATCACAATTCCCATTCTACCAGCAGCAGGCATTAATAAGATCATCTGTGTTTTATATTTTGCGACTTCATAATATAGCACAGTATTAAGAAGCAATATCAATACCAATATAATTACAGCATTACTCCCAACCCTACTGTCTTTCATTATTTCCCGCATTCTCTCCTTTGTTCTCCAAGAAAAAACACCATCAAATGTATCACCAAGTCCATCAAGATGTAATCCTCCAGTTAACCAGACATATATGAAATTTAACAATACAGCACTAACAAACAAAGGTAAAACAAATGATGATAAAAGTGCAAAAACAGCAAGGATGCCACCTAAGATCAAGCCAATAGGAACTAGAAAAAACAGCCCTCTACGAAAATCCTCATCCAGTACCTTTACTTTTAAAGGTACTGGAATTGTAGTTAAAAATTGAAGCATTATTAAAAACTGTTTCATTAAGCAACACCTTAACCTTTGTCATTTTATTCTTACAGGAATACCGCAAACGCATAAATATACTTCATCTGAAGCCTTCGCAAGCTGTTGATTTATTCTTCCGGCGATATCTCTGAAGCATCTTGCAAACGGATATTCAGGAACCAGCCCACATCCCACCTCATTGGTAACTGCAATAAACAATATTGGTTCACTTTTTACAGTTCTAATAAGTTTTTCAATTTCATCTTGTACATTCTTTTCAATACTAGAATACTGTTTAGCTGCAATATTATCCCAGCATGCGCATGAATCCATCATCAGGTTTGTTATCATAATAGTAATGCAATCAAGCAATACTGTAGAAAAATTTTTGCAGTTATTTTTGATTATTCCTTGAATGTCCTTGTATGCTTCTATAGTTTCCCATTCTTTTGATCTTCTAGCTCTATGCATCTTAATCCTTAACTTCATTTCATCATCAAAAGTAACAGCAGTAGCAATATAAAGTACCGGACTCCCTTCTCCTAATGCTATACTCTCTGCGAAATTGCTCTTACCACTTCTTGCTCCTCCAGTAACAAGGACAAGCTTTCCCACAGTGATCAATCCTCCTTACCTTTATGAGTACGAATATCTACAAGATGCTCACTTTCCATTTTCACTTCATCAAATGTGGCCATCTGATTCATAACGATTAAAGAGGACTCTACTACATTGAACATTAATGCACATCCAGTTCCTTCACCAAGTCTCATCTCAAGATCAAGAACAGGCATAAGCTCCATTTCTTTCATAACTACCTTGAATCCTGGTTCTGCAGAAATATGAGATGCAATCATATAATCTTTTGCCAGGGGACTGATTTTCCATGCAATCATTGCAGCAGCCGCTGAAATGAAACCATCAATTATAATTGGTACTCTGTTGGCTGCAGCTGCAAGAAAGCATCCTACTAGACCAGCTATATCAAACCCTCCTACTTTTGCTAAAACATCAATAGGATTGTTGCTATCCGGCATATTTGTTTTAATTGCCTTACTAATAGTATTTTTCTTATTAATAAATGCTTCATGAGTAAGTCCAGTACCTTTGCCTACCACTTTCTCAGGACTGCAACCTGTTAATCCCATCACTATTGCACTGCTACTGCTTGTGTTGCCAATACCCATTTCACCTGTTCCAATTATATTATAGCCTTTCTGTATCAACTCTTGCGTAATTTCAATGCCGGTCTCGATAGCTTTTACAGCCTCATCATTAGTCATTGCAGGTCCTTTTGAAAAATTCCATGTTCCTTTTTCTTATCTTTTTATTGATTATATCTTCACAACTGTATTCATGCTTTATTCCTATATCAACTACAAACAGATCAGAAAAAGCATGCTTACATAATACACTAATACCGGCAAGCCCCTTTGTCATATTTACAACCTGCATTGCAGTAATTTCTTGGGGACTTGTGCTTACACCTTCTTCACATATGCCGTTATCGGAAGCCATTACAATAATACACTTTTTTTTAATAGAATTATTAATTCCCCCGGTTATACCAGATATTTTTACAGCCAGTTTCTCGAGTCTGCCCAAACTTCCAATAGGTTTTATAAGCTTGTCCAATCTTTCTGCCGCCATCATAAGTGCACTTTCATCCAATGGCTTAATTTTATTAACTACCGATTTCATTAATTCCATGAAGAGCTCTCCTTTGTACGTTTTTTTAATATGATTTCAATTTACCAACTCTTTAATAATTCTGTCTGCTTTTTCGTCTTTGTACAGCAAACAATTTTCTTCATTAAACAGCACTGTTCCTATGAGGACCTTTCCGTAAGTATAATCCATGCATTTTGCTGATGCATTTGCTACAATTCTTTCATAAACTTTTTCCAAACCCTTCTTATCAATAACCGAAGCAGCTTCACTTGTGGTTTTACATGCATAAATCCTGCTAATTAATTCGGTTGAAGCCCCTTCTAGTCCGGCATATGCAGCAAGTATCTCCAGGCGAGCATCAGCCATCCTGCTGTGTGTATGAAATATGCCACCTGCAACCTTAACAAGCTTTCCAAGATGACCTGTCAGCAAAATACTTTCAATAGCATATTCTGCAGCTTTATCAAGCATGAAGCCGATAAAATTGCTTATTTTAATAATCATTTCCTTAGGTATTTTCAAATCATTAACTGCAAAATCCTCGCCATAATTACCAAAGACAAATACACAGGACTTAAATCCTTTATTAGCAAGAACACTCAGCTCCAATGCTAGAGCTTCTTTCCAGGCTTCCTCAGACATAGGCTCCACAATTCCTTTT
The DNA here is from genome assembly GCA_963767415.1 of uncultured Eubacteriales bacterium. GTDB lineage: Bacteria > Bacillota > Clostridia > Acetivibrionales > CAVYEU01 > CAVYEU01. The sequence continues at coordinate 17,439 of CAVYEU010000021.1, read as the reverse complement.
GTCCCAATAATTGATATGCCCCCTATAATTCCAAGTCTAGGGTTATACGTCCCTTAGCGATTTCCTCTCCACCTGGTACCCTCAAAATTAAAAGTATTTTATTGTTAAGGCAGTACAGATGAAACAGCCTCTTGAATCATTTCATGGGTACAGGGTTAATAGCTGGATTACCTACTTTTACCTTTAGTCCTGGCAGTGTAACTTTCCAAATACCTTCTCCTGCAATAGTTTCAAGTGACATCTATCTGTCTGGTAGTTTAGCTCTTGCAACATATTTTTAAGCCCAGTAGTAACATCTGGATCATCTCCCCCATCCTTATCCACTGAGCATTCCGTAAAATCATTTTCAAATACTGCATTGCAAATTGGAAGCTCTAATCTAATTCCGACAGGTGTGTCAATGCTAATTTTATCCAATATTCTTCCTGACACAGCCATGTACGTTGCTGCCTTTGATGCTGCCGCTGCACAGGTTCCAGTGGATAGCCTTTTCTGTACTTTTTACCGGCAACTGTTACATATTCATCCATGGTCTTCCTCCATCGGCATTAATGTATTCCATCTCTTTTAATATAATTGCTGAAATCAATTTTTCCACCTTAAACTAAAATAACCCCCTGACTATATTTAGAGTCAAGAGGCTATGCATATCCGCATAAAAATATTTTGTGTATACGGTACACCTCCCTATCACTCGTAGAGTTCTGGCGTTTTTATATAGGCAGATCTTCTGACTCTGGTTCATCAATATCACAACCTTCCCGAATTTCCGGTGGCATTTTTGTAATATCTCCCCAATACAGCGGCGGGACCGTACAGGACTTTAACCTGTTTCCCTTTTAATTCAGCATACATACCGAAACCTATATTTTTTATTTATTTTTCAAATAACTATTTGGAATGTTATCATATACGAAATTATTTTTCAATCAGAAAAATTAATTGAATTCAAAATTCTTAATTGTTCTTAATTGCAAAAATAAACTCCACCTTGTCTTTGTAGCCCTGTCGCTGTTTAGAGGCTTTTTTTCGGCATTTTTTTGTGCAACAATGCCTTCGAAGTGGGCGATAGGATCGTTGTATTGTTTGAGCAGATCTTCTAAGTATCCGATCTTCTCAATGTTTACTGTATGGGTGTGCCCTTTTTAGGGATCATAGTAGCCATCAGCGTTAGAAAGATACAGCCTGCCGTCTCTTTGTTTTGTTTTTTTGAGATACATATTAGTTTATCCTTTCAAGTTAGTTATTAAGCAGTTTTGAACGCTTTTAGTACGAATATTATATCATAACTACGTGCAATTATACGCAAGCATTTTTTTACATCATATTGACATAAAAAAAGACCTATAGGTCTTATGCGGTATATATTTGAAATTTAATTTACATTATTTAGGTGATAAAGTAGGGAGATATATATACATCTGAACTGTAACCTTGACACTATCGAAATAATATTTTTATTGCCAAAGCAAGTGTACTATAATATAATTTGATTAACAATATCAATAAACTATTAGGAATTTAAGGGTAACAAATTATAAAATGGAAGTATTAATTTTTCATTGAAATTCTTAATACCTGATCACATTAAAAATTTTCCAATTAAATTAAAAAGTAAGATATATAAATTTATTCAACATGATATTGATGAAAGTATGTTTAGAAAAATATTTTTTAAATCAGATAAGAAAATGGCATTAATTCAACTTAACAAAAAATACGAAATACTAGGCAAAGTAGGAATACAAGGAATTTGTTCAGATAAGGTAAAAGAAACTGATGTCAATGCTCTTTATGTTAAAGAAGCAATCTATCAATTTATTGATGTTTCTAAAATTAATTTATTTTCTGTTGATATTGATTATTTTAAATCTCCATTCTTTTCAATTTCTAGGTTTTATAGTTTAGATGGGAAATATTTAGATACAGACATAAGTTGTGCAACTTATGATAAAAATTCTTCCTTTCCCTTTCCCTTACATGCACGAATGGAAGATACATCTTTAAAAGAACGAATATTAGCAGAAATTGAAAAATTTAAACCGAATAATTCAATTAGAAGTAACCTCAGTAAAGACTGTATATCAAGATTTGAAGCTGATGGACCAAAAACCGGGTAGCTCAATTTATGATAATAGATAACATAACTTATGGAAAGGTATATTAAGGAAGATTTTGATAAAAAGTTGATGTATGTGATTGTTCAATTATAAAGAAAAGAATAATAACCTTCAAAATAAAACCAGAACATTATTTTCCTAAAATTATCCTTATCGGAAGGATTTCTTATGTCGATATAGAAACTATAGTTTAATAACTATTTTTCAAAAAGGGGTCAAAAAATGTTATCTAAGGTTAAGAGCTGCGGTCTTATTGGGATTGATGGATACATTATTGACGTTGAGACAGATATTAGCAATGGGCTTATTAGGTGTGATGTCGTGGGACTTGGCGATGCAGCTATCAAGGAGTCACAGGAGCGTGTGCGAACTGCGATAAAGAATTCGGGGTTTGAGTTTCCATTAAGGCGTATAACTGTTAATCTCGCGCCAGCAGACCTTCGAAAAGAAGGCTCAGCTTTCGATTTGCCTATTGCGATTGGTATTCTTGCTGCGAGTGGACAGATTTATAATGAAAATATAAACAATTATATGTTTGTTGGAGAATTATCATTAGATGGTGAAATAAAGCCTGTCAATGGTATTTTATCAGTTGCGATTTGTGCATTAAACAATGGAATCGAAAACCTTATTCTTCCTATAGAGAATGCAAACGAAGCTGCAGTTGTAAAAGGTTTAAATGTCTATCCTGCAAAAAACATAGCAGAAATTGTTCTTCACCTAAATGGAGAAAAACCTCTTGATTCTCATTATGTTAATCTAGATGATATGTTTAAAAATACAATGGATTATGAAGTTGATTTTGCAGATGTTTGCGGACAAGAAAACGTCAAGCGGGCGCTTGAAGTCGCAGCATCTGGAGCTCATAATTGTCTGATGATTGGTAGTCCTGGGAGCGGAAAAACTATGATTGCCAAAAGGCTTCCGACAATTCTTCCTGCTTTGACGTTTGAAGAAGCTCTTGATGTTACAAAGATTCACAGTATCGCAGGACTTTTACCTCCCAAAACTTCATTGGTTACAACAAGACCGTTTCGCTCACCTCACCATACGATGAGTGATATTAGCTTAATCGGTGGTGGCAAATACCCAAAGCCCGGTGAGATTAGCCTTGCACACTATGGCGTATTATTTTTAGACGAATTGCCTGAGTTTAGCAAAGATGCACTGGAAGTACTTCGCCAGCCTTTAGAAGATGGACAGGTTACAATCTCCAGGGTTAATGCAAGCATTACATACCCTGCACGCACAACCTTAATTTGTGCTGCAAACCCATGCAAATGTGGAAATTTTCTTGATTCATCAAAAACATGCGGTTGCTCACCTAAACAAATTAAACAGTATCTTGGTAAGCTGAGTGGACCCTTGTTAGATAGAATCGATATACACATCGAAGTTGCATCTGTTAAATATAATGATTTAGTTAGTACAAAAGAAGAGGAAAAATCCAGTGCTATTCGAGAAAGGGTTAATCGAGCAAGAAAGATACAATTAGAAAGATATAAGGAGAGTAAGATCTTTTCGAACTCACAGTTATCAGCTTCGTTACTCACAAAATATTGTAAGCTGGATGCAAACTGTAAAGCCCTACTTAAAGATGCATTTGAAAAACTAGGTCTTAGTGCAAGAGCTCATAGCAGGATTTTAAAAGTATCCCGAACAATTTCTGATATGGATCAAAGCGAAAATATAAAACTTAACCATTTAGCGGAGGCTATACAATATAGAAGTTTAGACAGAAAATTTTGGGAAAGGTAAGGTTTTCTACAATGGATAATTTTTTATATTGGGTTTGGCTAAGCTCTTTACCTGGAATTGGGGCTATTAAAGCCAATAAATTGCTTGACTTTTTAAAAGATCCATATGCTATTTGGAATATAACTGAGCAAGGGTTAAGAACTTTTGATTTTATGACACCTGATAATATCAATACAGTACTAAATAATAATCATAAGAATGAGGCAAAAAAATTATTACAAAAAATTAATAATGATAATATACACATAATCCCCATAGTAAATCCCGCTTATCCTGAATATTTAAAAAATATTTATGATCCGCCTATTGTTTTATATAAAAAAGGAGACCTGTCGAAGAATGACAAGCTGATTGCAATTGTAGGCTCAAGGCGAGCAACAAAGTATGGTCTTGACATTGCAAATAATGTTGCATTTGAACTAGCTAAACTTGGGATTACAATTGTTAGTGGAATGGCCTCTGGAATTGATACATTAGCTCACAAAGGAGCATTAAAAGCAGGAGGGCGAACAATCGCGATACTTGGATGTGGAGTTGACATTGTATACCCATATGAAAATAAGAAACTTATGGAAGAGATTATAAGTTCTGGTGCTGTAGTATCAGAATATTTACCAGGTACGGCACCAAAACCTAGGAATTTTCCAGCAAGAAATAGAATTATTAGCGGAATTTCTTTAGGAACAGTAGTTGTTGAAGCAAACAAAACGAGCGGTTCACTGATTACTGCAAATTTTGCATTAGAACAAGGCAGGGAAGTTTTTGCGATACCTGGGAATATAAGCAGTGCAAATAGTACTGGAACTAATAAATTGATTAAAGATGGTGCAAAAATGGTTACATGCATCGATGATATTCTTGAAGAAATTAGAGAAATTAAAGAATTACAAAAAATGCAAGGAAAAAACGATTCTAATTCAAAAAAAGAAGCATATCAACAAATTACAATTTCAGAGTACTTTAAGAATTTGGATAGCAATGAAATAAGAGTGTTAGAGTATCTTAATATTGAGTCGCTTCATATAGATTTATTAGCTCAAAAATGTAATTTAAATATTCAAACTATAAACTCTATATTAGTTATGCTAGAATTAAAAGGTATAATTGAACAGCTACCAGGTAAAATATTTAAGATAAGGAATATGTTGTGATTTTAGTAATTATATATATCTTCTTACTTTTTTCTTATAATCAATATACATTTGATTTTATGGAGGCTTAAGTGGCGTTGAAAAAACAGGTATCAGATAAAGATTCGAAGTTGCTTATGTGGATTTCAGTATTCTTTTTAATTATTGTTAAATATTCATACTACTCATATACATACTATCCTATAGCAGATGACAATAACATGTACGGAATATTTAGACGGAGTAAAGATATTGTATCAGACATTATTGTAAAGTATGATACATATACAATCAGACCTATTGCTACCTCCATATTAGATCCATATGTATGGTCAAAAATGTGGGATTGTTTAGGACTTGCTTTATTAATCATAACAGTACTACATTTTTTATCGTGTTTCTTTATATACAAGATATTTGAAAAATCCGGGCTAAATATGGGATTGATAACAATAATCGTTTTTACACTACTGCCATGTGGAAGTGAAGCGACCTACTGGATTTCAGCATCTACCCGTATTGTTGTCGGTATGTTTTTTATGTCTTTAGCATTTTTTTGCTTTTGTAAGTTTACTGATTACAGTTACGATTACTTATGGTTCTTAGGTTTTATTATTTTCCATCTTATTTCACTTGGGTTTTATGAACAGCTAATTGTATTAAATATTTTTGTTATGCTCATTTTATATATTTCACACTGGAAAAAAATTAATAAAAAGTGGATAATAATTTTTCCTATTTTTAATTATGTTCTTATTATCATGTGGTACAAAATGTTTAGTGACAGGGGCAACGTTGCAACCAGAGGAGAACTGATTAAGAGTGAATTCTTACCTCACTTAAACAAAGTTTTATTACAAACTCAAGATTTATTCGTAAAAAATATTCGAAGCCTATATGAAGAAGGAATAATCGGAGGGTTTACTATACTGAGCGCAAATAAATCATATGATTTTATATTATTCATGCTGTTCTTAAGCTTCATTGTTTTTTATATTTCTTACAATGAAAAATTCAGTAATATTTATGGTAAAAATATTTTTAAGATATTTCTGGGGATTACCTTGATATTAGTACCTCTATTACCATTTGCTTTTTTAAAGATAATCTGGATTTGCAATAGAAACTTATTTCTAGGGTTTATAGGACTAGGTCTTATCATTGAATCAATTCTAAATATGTTTTTATCTAGAACTAAGATGTTACTTACTATAAGGAGTGCTTTAATAAGTTTATTAACTTTTGTATTTTTAGTTGGAAATATTTACGAACTAACATTTTATCAAAAAGTTTATTCGATTGATAAAGAGATAACCTATAAAATCAGTTCATTATTAGATACGAAAAAGGACAAGTCTGTTATACTATTTAACACTCAACCATCTTATGTTAATACTAAATTCAAGCGCATAGAAAATTGTACAGCAGCTGATTGGATGTTAGTTGGCTCTTTAAAAGCTCAAAGGGAAAATTGTATAAACCTTGTATTTGCAAAATCAATACCAAAAGATCTTTATATAGATATAGAGTATAATAAAGTCAAGTCTTCTTTAATTCTTGGTATTGATAATAATCTTAACATATTCCCATTAGAAATCTTCGAGGTAAATAGAAATATGGCAATTCTTTATAATACAATAGGTGGAAATTTTGGTGTTCTTGACTATAACCCAACAAGATTACGATTTCTGAGTGAAAAAACAAGATGATAAAGTATATAGACAATTAATGGTGATTGTTTTTTTATTTTTATTATGTTAATATCTTATTGTAAATATCGGTATCATCAAGCTTTTCAAGCAATACAATTTTGGAATATTATTCATTAGGTTTTTAATAATTATGTCGAAATAAATAGTGAAGATATATATGAATAATGGAGGTGTAAATTTATATGTTTCAAAAAATATTATCTGGTTTTGGTTTAATGGAAAGAGCGATAGACTCAAGTGTTTTGAGGCAGGACGCAATATCTCAAAATATTGCTAATGTTGATACACCAGGCTATACGCGTAAAAATGTGTTTGAAAATGTATTAGATGAAGTTTCAGGTGGGTTAGTTGGAAAAAGAACAAATGTAGACATATTCCTATCGGTCAATTTGATTATGCAAATGCAGATATAAAGATTGAGGAAGATACTAAATCAAAAAGTATGAGATTAGATGGAAACAATGTTGACATTGATTCTGAGATGTCTTTGCTTGCGAAAAATTCTATAAGGTATAATGTTTTAGTACAGACTTTAAACAACGAGTTTAAGAAAATTAGATCTGTTATATCTGAAGGGAGGAAAGAATAAATGGGGTATCTTACTTCTTTAGACATTGGTGCATCAGCACTTACGGCACAAAGATTGAGAATGGATACAATCACTCAGAATATTGCAAATGTTAATACAACAAGAGCAGAAAATGGTAAGCCATATAAAAGAAAAATTGTTATATTTGAGGAAATTGCTGCAGCAAACAGTACTTCGAATCAAAATTCAGGCAATACCTCAAACGGTGCTTCAGATGCAAATTTATTTGGCTTACTTGGGAAACCTATTGGCAGGGGTGTAAGGGTGGCTAAAATTATAGATGATAATGCTCCTTATAGAAGAGAATATGACCCAGGGAACCCTGATGCTGATGCTGGCGGTTATGTTGAGCTACCTAATGTGAATATTGTTACAGAGATGGTCAATATGATATCTGCAACAAGAGCTTATGAAGCAAATGTTACATCTATAAATACAACAAAAGGTATGGCGATGAAAGCCTTAGAAATCGGGAGATAGAGTGGAGAGAACTATTTAGCTGTTCCTAATATAAAATCTAGAAGGCTAGGAGGGGAATTGTATGGATATGAATGCAATTGGCGGGATTAATAACTTTTTAGGAACACTTCCTGTAACAAGTTTTACCGAGGGTAATAAGGATACAGTTGGAAGTTTTATATCACATTTAAAAGATGCATTCGAGAAAGTGAACCAATTACAGGTTGATTCTAAGGTAATGAAAGACGATTTCGCAAAAGGTAAAATTGACAATATCGATCAAGTTATGATTATGGAAGAAAAAGCAGATATTGTTATGCAGTTAACCATGCAGACAAGAAATAAAATTTTAGATGCGTACAACGAAATAATGAGGATGCCAATTTAGCTTAGGGGAGTGGTATTTTGCCTGAGTTTTTAGTAAAGCTTCAAGAAAAATTTAAAACTTATTGGGATAGCCTTGAAAAGTCGCAAAGGAATAGAATAGTTACAACCTCTAGCATTGTTATGCTGGTAATAACTGTTGCCATTATTTTACTTACTAGGGTTAATTACATAAATTTAATGACAGTTCAAGACTCAAGTGATTTAAAGGGGATACAAAAAGATTTAACTGATAATAAAATTCCTCATAAGCATGGAGAGGGTGGACAGATACTTGTCAATTCAAGATATAAAAATGAGGCTGAATTTGCATTGGCATCTGCGGGGCTTACAACGGGAGGCATGAATTTTACTGATGCATGGAACCAAATAAAGATAAGTTCAACTGAAAGTGATAAAAAGGAGTTGTGGAATAATTTTAAGAAAACAAACCTCATTGCAAAGCTTAAAATGTTTGATAACGTTAAAGATGCAGATGTTGAACTGGCTATTCCAGAAAAATCAGAGTATTTTATAAGTAAAAACGAAGAGAAGCCAACAGCATATGTCAGGATTAAACCAAAAGGCGATATTGAGCCTGAGCAGGTTCAAGCAATAGCTAGAATAGTTGCGTCAGCTATTATTGGTCTTAAGCCTGAAGATGTTACTGTTGTTGATAATAATTTAAATCTCCTAAGTCATGAAATGGGGGATACCGAACTTGATAGGTCAAGTAGTCAATATAAAATGAAATTAAAGGTAAAGTCTGAGCTTGAGAAAAGTGTAAAGAAATTGTACCCAGGGAACTCTGATAATTTTGATCTTATTAGTGTTGTAGCAAATCCTGTTTTAGATTTTAATAAACTTAAAACTGTTAAGAATGAAATTCAAAAACCTACAGACTTGGATGAAGCTATTATAAGTAGTCAAAATACAGAAGAAAACCTGGTAAATGCGACCCCAAATGGTGCACCTGGAGTTGATACGAATCCTGGTGCTACGACTGGCACAGCACCCACATATCCGATCAACCAAAGTCAGAGTTCTACATACGATAAAAAAGCTGAAACTTTAAACCGTGAATTTACAAAAGTTTTAACTGAAGCTGAAAAATCACTAGGGGATATTGATTTCCAGGATTCCTCAATGACAGTTATTTTGTGGTATGGACAAAGAGTTACAGATCCAAACCAAATATCACCAGCGTTTATTACTCAAATCAAGACTGATGTAAGTTCAGCTACAGGTATTCCAGCTGCAAAAATATCGGTTAATAAGTACAAGCTTGCAGCTGCAAATATTATAACAGAGACACTCGAAGAAAAGATCAAAAAGATTATTGATGCATACGGATTATTTGCTTTAATGTTATTATTTGCCGTAAGTTTACTGATTATTGCAAAACCAAAGAAGCAGCCTGTATTACAGGAAGAACAGCCTGCTTTAGGTGAAACAGCTGCTGCATTGACTGGGCCAAGGTTTGTCGTTCCCGAAGAAGAACTTCCTGAGCTTACCTTAGAAGAATCTTCGGAAGTTAAAAAACAAATTGATAAGTTAATTAAACAAAAACCTGAAGCTGTTGCTCAATTATTGAGAAATTGGTTAGCAGATGATTGGGAGTAATATAGGAGGTTATTTGGATGGCCCGTGGTGTTAATATTAAAAATGAATTTTTAAGTAAAGAAAAAGCAGCGATATTACTAATATCTTTAGGTCCAGAAAGGTCAGCTGAAATATTCAAATATTTGAAAGAGGAAGAAATCGAGCAATTAACATTAGAAATTGCAAATATTAGGGCTGTTCCTTCTCAAGAACGTCAAAAGGTATTAGAAGAATTTTATCAAATATGTCGTGCTCAGGAGTATATTGTTGAAGGCGGTATATCCTATGCAAAAGATATTTTAGAAAAAGCGTTAGGTCCTCAAAAGGCTATTGATATAATAAATAAATTAACTGTTTCCCTACAAGTAAGACCATTTGATTTTGTTAGAAAAACGGATCCTTCACAGCTATTGAACTTTATACAAAATGAACATCCTCAGACTATTGCTCTTATATTAGCATATTTAAAGCCTACACAGTCGTCTGTTGTATTATCAGCATTGCCTCAAGAAAAACAGGCAGATGTTGCTAGGAGAATCGCAACTATGGATCGAACATCACCTGAAGTTATAAAAGAGGTAGAAAGAGTACTTGAAAAGAAGTTATCCACATTGATGACGGAAGACTATACAGCGGCTGGTGGTGTACAATCAATTGTTGATATATTAAATAGCGTTGATCGTGGAACTGAGAAATATATCATGGAAACTTTGGAAATCGAAGATACAGATCTTGCAGAAGCAATCAAGAAGAGAATGTTTGTGTTTGAAGACATTCTTACATTGGATAATAGGTCTATCCAGAGAGTTTTACGTGAAGTTGAAAATAGTCAACTTGCAATTGCATTGAAAGGATCAACTGAAGAAGTCCAAAAACTAATCTTTTCAAATATATCAAAGCGTCTAGCAGAAATGATCAAAGAGGATATGGAATTTATGGGTCCTGTAAGACTTAAAGATGTTGAAGAATCACAACAAAAAATTGTTAATGTCATTCGTAAGCTTGAAGATGCTGGTGAAATTGTTATATCTAGAGGTGGAGGAGATGAGATAGTTGTCTAGAAATATTGTTAAAAATTATCAAGTTAATGTAGGAATACCTTTTCAATTTAGATCACAATTAAACTTTGATACAATAAAAAAGGTAAACGATTTAGATGGTACGGAAAATGATGAGATAAGTGGAGAGACACCTAATCAAATTGAAAATAACGAAAGTTATTTGGAATTAATTAAGAGTGCAAAAGAAGAAGAAACGCAAATTTTGGAAGAAGCGCAGGTCAAAGCTTTACGAATCTGTGAAGAAGCACGTGCAGCAGTTTCAAAAGAAATTGAGGTGCTAAGAGAGGAAGCGAAAAAAGATGGATTCGAAGCAGGTTTTAAAGAGGCAAAAATGCAGTATGATGATCTGCTTAATGAGGCAGAAATGTTTAAAGATCATGCTCAAACTGAATATAGAGAAATACTCTTTAGTATGGAATTAGATATTATTGATATGGTTATAAAAATAGCAAAGAAAGTAATTTCTGAAGAGATCAATTTAAATAAAGAAAACATCTTATTTCTAGTTGGTGATGCATTAAATAAATGCTCAAGTAAAGAGGAAATAATTTTAAGAATATCGCCAGATGATTTCGATTTCGTTGTAAGAAATAAGGAAAAGCTTCTACGTATGGTTGAAGGAGTTACAGATATAGAAATCAAAAAGGATTCAAGTCTTAAATTTGGGGCTTGTATTATTGATACCCATTTTGGAAGTATTGATGCTGGAATCAATATTAAGCTTACTAAAATAGAAGAAGCATTTAAGGATTTATACTTGCAGAGGTAATAATTTTTTATTGAGGCAAGTATTAACATGTACATTATATTGTATAAATGAGGGCTAGGTGACGTAATATATAATGGAAAAGGTTAATTTTCAAAAATATTGTAACCTATTGAAAGAGTCAGATTTTATCGCATATATTGGTAAAGTTTCTAAAAATAGTAGGCTTGACCATTGAGGCGACAGGTCCTCAATCAAATATTGGTGAATTGTGCGAAATAAAAACCATGAATAAAAACAATCATATCAAAGCTGAGGTTGTTGGGTTTAGAGATAATAAGGTACTACTTATGCCACTTGGAGAAATGAATGGTATCGGTCCAGGCAGTTTTGTATGTGCACTAGGCAGATCCTTACAGGTGAATGTGAGCCATAATCTTATTGGAAGAATATTAGATGGGCTTGCAAATCCTATTGATATGAATGGACAAGTAGCTAATGATTGTCATTATCCTATTAACAGTATTGCGCCACATCCTTTGATGAGAAGAAGGATCGAAGAACCGTTAGAAATGGGAGTTAAATCAATAGATGGTCTTTTGAGCATTGGTAAGGGACAAAGGGTTGGAATTTTTGCTGGAAGTGGAGTTGGAAAAAGTACTTTGTTAGGAATGATTGCAAGGAATACGAAGGCAGATGTTAATGTTATTGCATTAATTGGGGAACGTGGAAGAGAGGTACGTGAATTTATTGAAAAAGATCTAAATGACGAAGGCTTAAAAAAATCAGTTGTTGTTGTTGCGACTTCTGACCAGCCTGCCTTGATTAGGTTAAAAGGTGCCTTGATTGCCACGGCTATTGCTGAATACTTTAGAGACCAAGGGAAAGATGTTTTGTTACTGATGGACTCTTTAACACGTTTTTCGATGGCACAAAGAGAAATTGGATTGTCAATCGGCGAACCTCCAGTTTCAAGAGGATATTCACCTTCTGTGTTTTCAGTATTACCTAAGCTGTTAGAAAGAGCTGGTAATTCAAGTACGGGTTCGATTACAGGACTTTATACAGTACTAGTAGATGGCGATGATTTCAATGAGCCGATTACAGATACTGCCAGGGGAATATTAGATGGGCATATTGTTTTATCACGTGCATTAGCAAATAGAAATCAGTATCCGGCAATAGATATCTTAGCAAGTATCAGTAGGGTTATGAATGACATAATCTCATCGGATCATAAAAAACAAGCAAATAATATTAAAAGAATTATGGCGATATATAAAGAGAATGAGGATCTTATAAATATTGGAGCTTATGTAAACGGAAGTAATGAAGATATTGATGATTCGATTTTAAAAATCAAAAAAATATATACTTTTATGGAGCAAAGTATTGATGAAAAATTTTCATTTGACGAAACTCTAGAGTTATTGAAAAAAATATTGGAGTGATAAGTAATGGCGAGATTTAATTTTAAATTACAACCAGTTTTGAATGTAAGAAAACAAAAAGAGAATGCATCTAAAAACAATGTGGCTAAAGCTATTAGAAAATTGGAGAAAGAAACAAAGGTATTAGAGCAGATTGGAATCAAACGGGAAGAAATTAATAAAGAAATTAATGAGAAAGCAACTGTTGGTGTTACAATAAATGAATTGAGAGCGATACATTTATATAAAAATCGTTTAAGCGAGAAAATTAAGATACAGTTACAAAACATTAAACTCGCCGAGAAAGAGGTTGATTCCGAGAGAATTGACCTAGTAGAATCAGTAAAACAAAGGAAGATGATGGAAAAATATAAGGAAAGAAAATTTAATGAATATAGAGAAGCAGAAAATACTCAAGAAAAGGAGCAACTTGATGAGATTGTAAGCTATAAGTATGGTGTAGCTTCTGTGCAAGAAAATACGAAGGAAGATTAAATGATTATTTTAAACGGGGATGATGTATGGCTGATAATAAAAAACAAGAGAAACCTAAAAAAACCGATAATACCAAACAAGGCAAACCTAAAAATTCTGAAGGGGGAGGTCCTGGCATTCTTTCTGGCTTACTAGCTATACTTGTATCGCTAGTAATAATCTTTTTAGTAGGGTATGGCGTATTTTACTATGTAGTAAGTCGAAATATCCAAGGCATTGGAGAGAGATACAGGCCACAAATTCAAAGCTGGCCTATATTAAACTATGCTTTACCAATTGCACCTGACCCAAATGATCAAAAGTATCTTGATGATAGTGAAGTTAGAAAAAGGTATGAGGAATTAAACAAGGAGAATCCGCAATTACAACAGGTAATTGATGATGGCAATAAAAGAATAGCGGATTTGCAGAAACAAATTCAGGACATTACTAATCAACTTCAAGATGCTAATAACTTAAAGAAAGATGCTCAGAATTTAAAGAATCAAACTGACGATGAAAAAAAGCAAATTGATGATATGGTAGCAAATGGGGATCCACAAGGGTTTAAACAGTATTTTGAACAAGTAGAGCCCAATATTGCTAGTAATATCTATGCACAAATAATACAGAACGACCAAAATACAGCTGAACTTCAGAATTTTATACAAATGTATGGAAGCATGACTCCTCAAGCAGCTGCAAGCATATTTAATAATTTAGGACAAGATAAAATAGATACGATTATAAATATTTTAAAGAATATGAATCAAAGCGTTGCTTCTCAAATCTTGGCTGCAATGGATACGAAATTAGCCTCAAGTATTACAGAAAAAATGTCGAATATATATATAACAAAATAAAAAGATTATTGTTTCGGCAAGTACAGATTACAAACAGTAAGTTTTTGTGTTTAATTTTTTTTGAGAGGAGGCTAAAATGGCAGAAAATAATTTATCAATTGAGTCAAGAAATAGTTTCTTGGGATTTCTAGGAAATGGATTTAAATTTAATTCTGAGTCAAAGCTATCTGATACTTTTCAGTTTATTGATTTCTATAAAAGGGCTGTCGATGAGAATTCAACTAATTTAAAGACATTGGATATTAGTACTAACCCTAATACAAAATATAAAACACTTGAAATAAAAAACAAAAATGACTATAAGCGAATACAAGAGAATAAAGAGCAGATAAGTGATACATATGATAAAGATTATCAGGGAAATAATGATCATAATAAAGTAGGTAAGGCTGACAATAAAATAAATAATCATGATGATGATAATAAAATCCAAAAAGAAGATAATGAAATATCTGCTAATGATGATACAAAAAAAGCGGTATCAGATGGAGAAAATATTGACGAAAATAAGATCAATGATCAAGAGCTTAAAACGGTTATTAATGTATTAAGTAGTATTCTTGGAGTATCTTTAAAAGATCTAACAAAGCTATTCGATGAGTTAGGGATTAACCAAAAAGATCTAAATATATCTGATATAACAAATAAAATAACTAATGTACTTGGTCTAAATACAAATGAAAAGAAATCATTACAAGGATTGTTAGAACTTGTCACAAAGCCTAAACAAAGCCTATATATCAAGGATGGAGTTACTATTTCTGGAGTTGACTTAGAAGTTATAAAACTGAATGATTCAACTAGTCTTGATGGACTCAAAAATAAGCTAAAAGAGGCTTTCGCTAAATTAATACATAATAAAGATGATGCTGGGGTATTAAGTTTTAAAGGAAATGATGATTCTAGTACGAAAGAAATTGCTGATTTACAGCCGATAGACAAACAAAATATAAAAGATATAAAGGTTACACAAGATACAAAGGTTACACAAGATACAAAAGATATAGATACAAAAGATATAGATTCGAATGAAAGTAAAGTTATGCAAACTCAAAATAATTATCTAAATGCTACAAAAGATGTTAAAGCTAATAATGCTAATAATGCTACTGAATCAAATGATGCGACTAAAACCCGAAACACAACTGTAACCAATAATACCATTGAAATCAATAATGCAACTGAAACTGATAAATCTAATAAATCCAATAATCCTAATAACCATTTTCAAAACAAGTCTTGGGCAGAAAAACATGAGACGAATCAAATCGAAAGAGTAAGTATGAAACAAAATAATATTGAAAAATTCAATGATATTTTAGCTGATAATGCTCCAAAATCAAATTCTACAAATGTAGGGCTAAAGACCACTAGAGAACAGTCAGTTCAAAAAAGTGAGATAATGAGTCAGATAATTGAAAAAGCAAAAGTTATAATTGGGAATGATAAGAACGAGATGATTTTGGATTTGAAGCCTGACAGTTTAGGAAAGTTAGCTTTAAAAGTTGTAACCGAGAGGGGTATTGTTATTGCAAAATTTATAGCTGAGAATCAAGAAGTAAAAGCTGCAATTGAAACAAATATGCAACTTTTGAAAGATTCTCTAGAAAAGCAAGGGCTTATAGTGCAGGACTTTAGTGTTTCAGTAGGACAGGAATCATTCAATAGGTCTAATTACAACAATAGGGTTAATTCCAATCAAGGGAATTCAAATACTGGTTCAAACTCAATGAAAACTAATGGAATTAGCAGGTTACTATCAAAGAAACCTATATTGAACTTAGGTGAAGCTTATATAAATAAATCGCTTGAGAATTCTCAATTAAGTGTTTTATATAATCTAAATGCAAGTAAGATTGATGTTACAGCATAATATTCTGGATTATGGAGGTATTGAGAAATGAACGTTTCGGTAACTGATAAACAAAGTATGATTAGAGATATATTAAGTAATAAGGCATCAACGATTTCAAAATCATCAGAATCTTCATCTAATGGAAGAAAGCCTGGTGAACTTGGTAAAGATGATTTTTTAAATTTACTAATAACACAATTAAGATATCAAGATCCTATGCAACCTACTGATGACAAAGAATTTATAGGACAAATGGCTCAGTTCAGTGCTCTTGAACAAATGCAGAACATGAGTAAAGGATTTGAAGCTTTAAAAGCACTTTCATTAATGGGAAAAACAATTACAGCAAGTATACCTAAAGGAAATAGTACTGAAACTGATATTGTCAACGGGGTGGTTTCAAGTGTAAAACTTGCACAAGGCAAGGCTTATGTAATAGTAAATGATAAAGAGGTCAGTGTGGATAAAATTACTGAAGTTAGATAGTTGCAAAGGAGGTTGTATGCTTTATGATGAGGTCCTTGTTTTCCGGAGTTTCTGGGTTAAAAGCACATCAAACAAAAATGGACGTAATAGGCAATAATGTTTCAAATGTTAATACAGTAGCTTTTAAATCTGGAAGGGTAACCTTTCAAGAAGTATTTAGCGAAATGTTACAAGGGGCTACATCACCTAATCCTGTAACTGGAACAGGTGGTACAAATCCAATGCAGGTTGGACTAGGCATGGGAATTGGTTCTGTTGATACACTTATGACTAGAGGTAGCTTAGAAAGAACTGATAATCCGACTGATCTTTCAATAGAAGGTGATGGGTTTTTTATTGAAAAACAGGGTAATGGTAGTACATATGAATTTTCTAGAGCCGGTAATTTTAATATAGATAAGCTTGGGAACTTAGTATCTGGCTCTGGTGCAAACATATACGGATGGGAGGATTATAATCAGGCTGCTAATGGTGACTATGTTTTTAATACCGGAGCCCAAATCGAACCACTTAATTTATATCAGGATCCTACTAATAATAACAAGAAACTGATAGCTGCGAAAGCGACTACGATGGCTAGTCTGTCTGGAAATTTAGATGCTTCAAATCCTAATCTTGGAGCTGTAGCAAATGCATCTGCTGGGAATGTTCAATTTTCTGTTCCTCTTACAGTATATGATGCGTTAGGGAATAAATTCAAGTTAACGTTAGTTTTTGGAAGATAATATCATCTGCTGGAGTAGCTATCGGGGCGACAACTCGGCAATGGCAATAAATCCTGCCGCTGGCAAACAGCTACAGGTAATGTCGGGGTTATAAATTTTGATGTCA
>CAVYEU010000020.1:0-15915 GCA_963767415.1 uncultured Eubacteriales bacterium | reverse complement strand
GGCGACACCATTTACGGAAAAAACAACTCAAAATATATCACCCACGGACAAGCCCTTCATGCTAAGGTTTTAGGCTTTGTTCATCCCATAATAGGGAAATACGTCGAATTCGAGGCAGAGTTACCTGGATATTTTCAAGAGATAATAGTATTGAAAAAATTAATAAAAATATTATAGAATGTGTCAAGCGTTTTTGAAAATGTCCTAAAAAATTAAAAATATAAGCACAGAATATCAAACAAATGTATAGTTATACTTGCCGAGGTAATAATTTTTTTAATGAAGCAAGTATTAACATGCACTAACGGTTTCAAAAATGTTATTTTGAAACCTAGTTCAGTATATAATAATAAATTTTGTATATAATATTGAAAGATCTTTTAGTTGATTAGAAAAATATAGTAGATTATAACAACAATGGGTTACTGTAGGGGCAGACCTATGTGTCTGCCCTAAACTGTCTTATAACTCTGAATGCACGCAAAAAGAGGGCGAACACATAGGTTCGCCCCTACACAAAATAATTCAATGGTTTAAAACAATGACGACGAATGAATATATTAAGATGGTAAAACTTAACAGCAGCAGTAAGCTTATTCCCATTTGTTTCTACCAATTTCTTTATTACCTCATACTTATTATTCTCCTCCATTCTTAAATCAACCCTTTTCATTATATTTACCTCTTTTCTTTTATATTTTCACATTATTATATTACTAATGTAGGACATAATCGAAAACGGTATATTGAGACATTATCATAAACGAATCAGAAATTTTACAATTTATGATTTTTTTCTATTGACATTAATATCTTCTAATGCTATTATAGCTTTAGTTTTTGTTTTGTACGTTGGCAATAAATGTTCTAAGAGTGGTATTCTAGGTATTAAACCTTTCTTATACGTAAAGGTTTTTATTATGTTATCTTAGGTGATTTGTATCCCATTTTTTTTTTGCTAAATTAATTATGTTTGATAAAGGTGGTGTGTCATGCAAGAAATAAGTCTCGAAAATAGAAACGTTAGAAGATTTAAGATATATTGCAAAAGTTATAGGTTTGAAAAATATTGCAAAATACAAAAAAAGCGAACTACTGGAAAAAATACTTGAGGTCAGTCAAGCTCAAAATGAAAGTAATAAGACAACAAACGAAGAAAATACTAAAAATGGGGAATCATCTAAAATAACTAATCAAGAACCTGAGGTCAAAATTATTAGTACCTCAAAGAATCAATCAGCAGAAAATGTATCCAGTCATAAAGAAAATTTACATTCAGATAGTATAGCAACTACGCCTTTAACTGAAAAAGCCATTTCAGACAATGTTGTTAAGGCTATCCCTGAACCAAATAAAGAGGCATTGACATTGAATAAAAATGAATGTCAAAATACTGACAAAATTCAAGAAGAAAAGCCAATCGAAAAACTTCAGGATACAAAAAAAGAATTAAACAGTGAAAAAATCGAAAGTGACGACCCTGTTGAAGGAGTTCTTGAAGTATTACCGGATGGTTATGGATTTCTAAGAAGAAACAATTATTTGTCAGGCCCTAATGATGTTTATGTGTCTCCTTCTCAAATTAGAAGATTTGGATTAAAAACAGGTGATGAATAAAGGCAAGGTTAGAACACCTAAGGAAGGTGAGAAATTTAAGGCATTATTATATGTACAAAAGTTAATGGAGAATATCCAGAAATTGCTGTCAATAAGGGTTGCTTTTGAAAAGCTTACTCCTATATATCCAACTCAAAGACTTACACTTGAAACTAATGCAGCTGATTTATCACTCAAGAATGATGGATATTAATTCTCCTATAGGTAAAGGACAAAGAGGAATAATAGTAGCACCACCCTAAAGGCAGGTAAAACAACACTTCTTAAAAAAATCGCTAATCAGTATCTTCTATAAATCATCCAGAAGTAAAATTAATAGTTGTTATTAATAGATGAAAGACCAGAAGAAGTTACTGACATGCAACGATCTATTAAAGGTGAGGTTATTTATTCAACTTTTGATGAAGAGCCAGAACATCATACAAAAGTAGCTTATATGGTTATTGAAAGAGCTAAGAGATTAGTTGAACAAAGAAAAAGATGTTGTTATACTATTAGATAGTATAACAAGACTCGCAAGAGCTTATAACCTAACAATTCCACCTACTGGAAGAACACTGTCAGGAGGACTTGATCCGGGTGCTCTCCATAAACCGAAAAGGTTCTTTGGGGCTGCTAGAAACATCGAATTTGGTGGAAGCTTAACTATTATTGCAACTGCACTTATTGAAACTGGTAGTAGAATGGACGACGTTATATTTGAAGAATTTAAAGGTACAGGTAATATGGAAATCCATTTAGATAGAAAATTATCTGAAAAACGTAT
Organism: uncultured Eubacteriales bacterium; assembly: GCA_963767415.1. Lineage (GTDB taxonomy): Bacteria > Bacillota > Clostridia > Acetivibrionales > CAVYEU01 > CAVYEU01. Next base: position 13,532 of record CAVYEU010000020.1, on the reverse strand, counting down.
ATTCCCTTCAATTGACATTAATAAATCTAGCACCAGAAGAGAAGAACTGCTTTTGATCAAAGAGAACTAGAAAGTATTTGGGCAATTAGAAGGCTATGAGTAATATGGGAACTGCTGAAGTTACAGAAATGCTTGTGAATAAACTCGTTCAAACAAAAACAAATAAAGATTTTATAGCAGGCATAAATATTGCATTTGTTGATAAATAAAGCTTGATATTTAAAGAAGATTATGCTAGCATAAACGTTAGCCTTAAATTTTAGTATTGTTATATAGAAGAGGTGAAAGAATGAAAAAAGATATACATCCAAAATTTAAAAAAGTTAAAGCTAAATGTGCATGTGGTAATGAATTTATGACTAGTTCTACAGCAGAAGAGCTACGTGTTGAAGTTTGTAGTCAATGCCATCCACACTGGTCTGGAAAAAATAAGTTAGTAGATGCAGCAGGTCGTGTAGATAAATTTAATAGAAAGTATGGATTAACAAGTTAAAAATAAAGCATGTTGGATTAGGAGAAATATTATGAGAAAAACTGCTATTGGAGGTCAAGCTCTTATAGAAGGTTTATTAATGATTGGTCCTAAGGAATATGCAACTGCAGTTCGGAAACCTGATGGGGAAATTATCATTGACAAAAAGCCTGTTAAAGAAAAAACATTATTCTTCAAAATTCCTTTAATAAGAGGAACCGCAGGCTTAATCCGACAGATGATCATAGGTGTTAAGGCACTTATGTACTCATCTGAATTTGTTGAGTTGGAAGAAAAAATCGATGAGAAAAAACCTTCAAAATTTGAAAAGTTTATTTATAAATATTTGGGAGATAAAATAAAGGATATCATTTTGTATTGTTCTATTGCTATTTCATTAGTATTTAGTATAGGAGTTTTTGTTTTATTACCAAATTTTCTAGCTGGATTATTATATTTTGACAAGAATATATCTTCTGGACTATTCTTCTACAATTTTATTGAAGGTTTATTAAGGATTATATTATTTATCGGATACCTTATCTTAACTTCAAGACTAAACGATATTAAAAGGGTATGGCAATATCATGGAGCTGAACACAAAACTATACACTGTTATGAACATGAAGAAGAACTAACAATTGAAAATATAAAAAAATACTCAATATTTCATGCAAGATGCGGTACATCATTTTTGTTCTTGGTAATGGTCATAAGCATCCTCGTATTTTCATTTACTGGGTGGCATAATATATTAATTAATTCATTAATCAGGATAGCCCTTGTCCCAGTAATTGCTGGACTTTCGTATGAACTGCTGAAGTTAGTAGAGAAAAAAGAATCTAAATTTTTTAATATTATTAAATATCCAGGTCTTTTTTTTCAACGCTACACTACAGCCGAACCTGATGATGCACAAATAGAGGTAGCTATAGCTGCAATAAGTTGTGTTATTGATGAAAACGAGGATATATGGTGATCAGATTATGCTATTGGAAGAAGCTCTAAAAAATGCAATTACTTTATTAAATTTAGCAAATATTGAAACCCCTGCTTTTGAAGCCGGGGTTATACTTTGTCACGTTTTAAAATGTGATAAGATTTATTTATATCTTAATTCTAAAACTCAACTCGATATCTATACCGTAAAGTGCTTTTTTCTTTTGATAAATCAAAGAGTCCAAAGAAATCCACTTTCTTATATATTAGGTAATCAGGGTTTTATGTCGCTAGATTTTAAAGTTACCGAGGAAGTACTGATACCTAGAGCTGATACTGAAATACTAGTGGAATCAATTCTTGATAGAGTTAGTATTAATACCACAAAGATTACAATCTTAGATATCGGAACTGGTTCAGGATGTATTGCAATATCTTTAGCAAAATATATTAAAGATTGCCAAATCGTTGCAGTTGATATATCAGAAAAAGCATTAGATATAGCAAAGTTCAATGCAAAAAAACATGGAGTACTTGATAAAGTTCAGTTTAAGCCTCAAGATATATTTAGCACTAATTTAGACCTCATCGATGATTCGTTTGATGTTATTGTCTCAAATCCGCCTTATATACGAGCAAAAGATGTGCCAAACCTGCAACCCGAGATTTCTAAATTTGAGCCAATGATTGCCTTAGACGGTGGTTCTGATGGTTTAATGTTTTATAAACAGATAACAAATCTTTCAACTAAATATCTAAAAAATGACGGTATTCTCGCATTTGAAATCGGATATGACCAAAAAGATTCTGTACTTAAAATTATGTCTAAATATTTTTATAATTTAGCCGTTATAAAAGATTATGGAAATAATGATAGAGTTTTGATAGGATTACTTAATAAGGAGAGGGACAAGGAACCTGTTCCTCTCCTTATTGTCCCTTGAGGGAGTGAGATTTATGGATAACATTCTTAAGTTTTTACAAAATATGAAGAAATCTTACCAGAATACTATTCTTATTGCCATGGTAATAACAATTAATTACCTATTGGGTGAAAAAATCTTTGCCAACGATATTTGCTGGATAATCAGTATGGGAAAATTCATAATAAATAATGGATTTCCAATAACAGACCCCCTTACATTTCATTCAGGTTTAAGTATTTCAGTACAACAATGGGGCTTTGATGTTGTTTGCTATTATGTGTATCATTTAGGAGGAATATGGGGAATAAATCTATTTGTAGTACTTGTTACTTCATGTACCTACATATTTATATATATTCTATGCATTAAGTTGTCAGATGGAAATAAAATAGTAAGCATTATAATAGCATTGTTTTCCTCGGTATTTCTTTTTGCATTTTCGCAACCAAGACCACAGATTGTATCACAATTTATCTTTTTATTAACAATCTATTTTTTAGAAAACCTAACCTTTCGTATTAATTCATATGAAAGAGAATCAACCAAGAAAATTATCCAAAAAAACTATAAGTATTTCTTAATAATACCTATACTATCCTTATTACTTATAAATTTTCATGCAGCAATGTGGCCATTTTTCTTTTTTCTAATGCTACCATATATATTAGAAGCTTTAATTCATCGACATTATAAGATAAAAAGCCCCATTATCGAGATAAAAAATGCCATACCCTACTCAATAATTTTGATTATTTCATTTCTTTTTGGTTTCTTAAATCCATATAGTTATCATAATATGCTCTATTCATTGGTTGCAGAAAATCAAAAAACGCTTGTGGACATTACAACTGAATTGCACTCGCCTAACTTTAAAGACAGTACAGGTATAAGTATATTTATATTAATTATGTTTATATTCTTAACTTATACCTTTTATAAAAAAGGTACCTCTAGATTTAGATATATACTAATTACAATTGGCATGCTTTATGCCGGATTATCATCTATAAGAAGCCTAAACTATTTTGTCATGTCAGCAATGCCATTTCTTGCATATTATCTAAGAAATATGAAGTTACCTGACTTTTTTAAAATCTATGGGAAATCACTGCAAATATTTCTAATTTTTATATTTGGTATGTTTGCAATAATTCAAAACCTATTTTATTTACCAAGTATTAATAATAGAGATGATATTAAGCTAAAAAGTGCCGTAAATTATATAAAAAGCGACTCAAATCTTACAGCTTTAAGAATATATAATGAATATGAGACCGGAGGATTTCTTGAATTAAATAGTATTAAACCGTTCATTGATTCAAGAGCAGAAGTATTCGTAAAAGCTTTAAATAAAAAAGAATCTATCTTAGAAGATTACAGAGATGTTTTGAACGGCAAACTATATTATAAATCTTTTATAAAAAAATATAAGTTTGAATTTTTTCTTGTATCTAAAGGAACACTTTTAGACACTTATATTAAAGAAGATATAGCTTATAAGCTTGTATATAGTGATAAATATTATTGTATTTATACTCAATATTAACCCAGAATTAATTAATCTTATAAAAAAGGATATCTTAGCATCGATAACGAATACTATTTAAGAGGTGGATAAAATGATTGTAAATACATATACAACAATAGCTTATAAATGCGCGGCATGTGGAAATGTTGAATTTTTTGCAATATCATTATTTAAACTTCTTCATTCTGATCAAATCCTTTTAACTTGTAAAAACTGTAATCACTCTAAGATAAAGGTATGTAAAGATGATACTCAAAATCTTCGGTTTAATATACCTTGTATAGGCTGTAGTCATACTCACAATTTTATCTTAACCAGAAGAGAAGCATTAAGTAAATCACTTAAAACATTTTCATGTCCAAATACAGGTGTGAAACTATGTATCATTGGCAATGATCAATTTGTAAGAGAAAGACTAGATAAATACGAGAAAGAAATGGATAATATCGTTAACATGTTTGATTATGAAGATTATTTTATCAATACTCAGGTAATGTATAAAACAGTAAATATCATTCATGATATTGCTGAACAAGGAAATTTGACATGTTCATGTGGAAAACACGATATTGAAATTTTATTACTTTCGAATAAAATATATCTAAAATGTTTACACTGCGCATCAACAGAAACTATCGATGCGGCTTCTAATGAAGATCTTAAGAAGGCTATGAATCTAATAGAAATATACCTTAAAAAAAGCACTAGTAAACTAAGAAAGCTAAAGAATCTAAAAAAATAAGAATTTTATTATTTTAGATTCTTTAGTTTTTATTATTTTTAAGGGCTCTTAGTTGAAATGATTTCTTTTAAATATGTCAAAAAATCTCCTTTGAGATCATCTCGTTTTAAAGCAAATTCAATAGTCGCTTGCAAAAAGCCAATTTTATTTCCCACATCATACCTTTTACCTATAAAGTTATATGCATATATGGCTTCGGTTAACATTAAGTGCCCTAACGCATCCGTCAACTGAATTTCTCCACCTTTGCCAGGTTGAATTTGCTCCAACGAATTAAAAATACTTGGAGTTATAATATATCTTCCCAATATAGCGATATTTGATGGTGAATGTTCCAGATCAGGTTTTTCTACAAGTCTTTCTACCTTGAAAACTCTTTCCTCGATCTGCGAACCTGCAATAATACCGTACCTTGATACATGGTCTTGTGGAACAGGTTGCACACCTATAACCGTTGTTCTATATTCATTGTATACATTAATCAATTGTTTAAGACACGGTACCTCGGCATCCACTATATCGTCGCCTAATAATACAGCAAAAGGCTCATTCCCAATAAACGATTTTGCACAGTGTATAGCATGTCCTAAGCCTTTCGGCTCCTTTTGTCTTATATAGTGAATATCAACCAAATTAGTAATATCTTGAACAACACTTAGCAAATCTTGATTTCCTTTTCTAATAAGCTCTGCTTCAAGTTCATACGACTTATCAAAGTGATCCTCGATTGCTCTTTTATTTCGGCCTGTGACAATTATTATATCTTCAATTCCAGAATCAATAGCTTCTTCTACGATATATTGAATTGTAGGCTTGTCAACAATCGGAAGCATTTCTTTAGGTTGTGCTTTTGTAGCAGGTAGAAATCTTGTCCCCAACCCTGCCGCGGGAATAATTGCTTTACGAACTTTCATACTACTGCCACCTCCAAAAATAAATATAATATATTTTATCATAAAACACTAATATTATCTGTAGTTTAGACCTTACCCAATGCCTGAAAAATCCCATACATTATTGCCTGCGGTCTTGGCGGACACCCTGGAATATACACATCAACAGGCAATAAAGAGTCTATTCCGTTTCTTGTCGCATAGCTATTTTTAAATATACCTCCACTACAAGCACATGCACCTACTGCTACAACCAACTTTGGATCGGGTGTTGCGTTATATGTCTTAATAAGCGCAATCTCCATGTTTCGAGTTGCAGTTCCGGTAACTAACAGCATATCAGCATGTCGCGGTGAAGCTACAAAATGTATACCAAATCTTTCAATATCGTTAAATGGATTATTTAATGCGTTTATTTCATAATCACAGCCGTTACACGACCCTGCATCAACTTCCCTAATTTGAAGGCTACGACCAAAGAGCTTTTTTCGCTTTATTCTTAACTTCATCGATAACTATCTCATAGGATATATCTAAAACGTCTCTATCTTGAATAATAATTGGACTTTTTCTAAGCTCACTCCTGCTTTTTTGGGATATTTCAAACTCATTGGTCATCTTAATTGCACCACTTTTGCATACCTCGTTGCAAAGACTGCAGAAGATACATTCATCAAGGTTAATACCAATATTTTTATCTGAATCTTCTCCTTCAATAACTATAGCTGAAGTTGGGCATCTTGTTATACATTCTTTGCAAACAGTGCACTTATTTTTATCAATACTTGGCTTACCAACAAAGCAACTTGAATTAGAAGTTTCACTGGGATATTTAAGCGTTAGCCTTGGATATTTAAACATTTTTTTTATGACATTTATCATGCTACATCACTCCTTTGTGAATCTAATATAATATCCTCGATGCAACATCTGATATTATGACACTTATTTATAAATCATTGCCAGCATAAGATAAATTAAAGCTTTTATTAATAAGCGGAAAATCAGGTAATATATTACCTTTCACTGCATGACACAATGCAGGCCAATTACAAAAAGATGGTGTTCTTATCTTATATCGAAAAATTGTATTATTCTCACCTGTCATTATCCAATGAATATTTTCTCCTTTCGGAGATTCTGTAATACCAAATGCACATTTGTATGGTTTTACATCTGGTATTGGCACCCAAATTTCCCCTGGTTTCAAGCCTTCAATTGCCTCGAGTATTAATTTTATCGATGCGAAACATTCTTCGATTTTTACATTCATACGGCAATTTACGTCTCCATTATTGTGCAAAGATACATCGAAACAAAGCTCTTTATATGCGGCATATGGGAAATTTCTCCTAACATCGTATTCTATTCCTGCTGCGCGCCCGGCAGGTCCTACAGCGTTTAAATCAATGGCTGCACTCTTATCAAGAACTCCGGTATTTTCAACTCTATCTATGAACATACTGTTTGCTTTAATAATTTTTACAGTATCCAAAAGCTCAACTTTTATCTTTTCTAACCATTCTATCACTTTTTTTTCTTTCCCATTAATAAAATCTTTTCTTATTCCACCGGGTCTATTAACGCTCCTTAAAAACCTTGCACCGCAAAGCTCATCTGCTATTTGATACGTCCACCCCCGCATCATTCTAAATTGAGATGCTGCAAAACCGTAAGCGACATCCAAACATATGCCACCTAAATCTCCTAAATGGCTTGTCAACCTTTCAAGTTCTGCGAAAATAACCCTACTAAGTTTTGCTCTTTTGGGGATATCAACATTGACTACCCTCTCTATTGCTTGGCAATAGGCAAGTGAGTTTGAAAAAGATTCATCGCCGGAAATTCGTTCGGCAAAATAGTAGCATTTTTCAATACTCTCATCTTCGCACATCTTCTCAATACCTCTATGCACATAATAAAGTTGTGCCTGTAAGTTTATTATCGGTTCACCTGCAACACTAAATCTAAAATGACCGGGTTCAATTATACCGGCATGAACTGGCCCAACAGGTATTTCATAAACCCCTTCGCCTTCTACTTTTATAAATTCAACATCATTTTTTACAAATGGAGGCTTGTACCTTTTGTTAAAATCTTTTCTAAGAGGAAATTCATTATGTGGCCAATTACCATGAAATACCATTTGATTTAAATGAGGATGATTCATCGGCTTAATTCCGTACAAATTATAGATCTCGCATTCATATCCGTAGGCTGCAGGAATTTTGCCGGATATTGATATAAATGTAGGGTTATCAGGCTGTATATATGTTTTAATTGTTAATAAAAATTCGTTTATTCTATCAGCAAAAATATAATATATCGCATAATTACCTGCAATGCATCTTTCATCATTTGCAAACATCAAAATAAGAGGATACTTTAAATTATTGTTAGCGTATGCGCAAATATTAAAAATTTTCTTATTAGATATCTCCAAATAAAGTTCATTATATCCAGGTATAATACTATCTTCACTACAATCTGGATTTATTATTAACCTATAAGAAAATGAATCGTTTGTTATGTCTTCAGAAAGAAATTTGATTATTTCTTCCTTCACATCATATATTGAAGTGCTATTGATCATTTTATTATCCTCCAGATATTATTTTTTGGGCGTTAATTATAAGCTGTTTTACCCCATCAGGAATATATAATCCGGTGATTGTTATTATAACTAATAATACAGAAATAACAGCACTTGAGGAAACATTTAGTTCTCCATTCTTGATTTCTGGATTTTCTTTTCCTGGATAGAACATTTTAAATGTCGAGAACGCTATTCCAACGAATACGAAAGTAAGCAACAATATAAGTACTACGCCTAGCAAGTACTGCTTTACTTCAAATATTGAAAAAATAATGGCAAACTCGCTTGTAAATATACTAAAAGGAGGAGTACCACTTATGGCAAAAAGCCCAAGAAACATTGCAATTCCAGAAACAGGAAGTGTTTTTAATACTCCTTTAATATTCCGAATGTTCTTTGTATCGTATTTTAGAAGTACATTTCCAGCTGTAAGAAAAAGCATAGATTTTGTAAAAGAATGATTAATCATATGAAATAATGCTCCAATAATTGAAGCAGGCGTAAAAATTCCAAATGAAAGTGCAATTATTCCAATATGTTCAATGCTGGAGAACGCCAATAATCTTTTATAATCCTTCTGAGTCAGTATAAAAATTGCAGCTATAGAAATTGAGATCAATCCAAGTAAGATTAGAAGTCTTCCGCTAAATTCACTTGTTCCCATATTTTTATTTAAGATTGATTGGGTTCTAATTATAGCATATATTGCACTGTTTAGAAGAACTCCAGAAAGCATAGCACTTATTGGAGAGGGAGCTTGGCTATGTGCATCGGGAAGCCAAGTATGCATAGGTGCAAGTCCAGCTTTTGTACCAAAACCTATAAGTATAAATATAAATGCAAGTCTTAAACTTGGAGTATTCATTGATCTTGCATTAGCGTACATTGACGTCCAATCCAATTGTAAATCTAAACCAGTATATGAAAGGTGCAAGAATATTATTCCAAGAAGTGCAATAGCAATACCAACAGAGCATATTATTATATATTTCCAGGCAGCTTCGATTGCTTGCTTATCATTGTAAAACCCAACAAGAAACACAGATGCAAGTGTGGTAGCTTCAATGGCAATCCACATTATTCCCATATTTTTAACGGTTAAAGATAATATCATAGTAAAAATGAAAGTGTACATCAATATATAATAAATCTTTGTTTTCGTTAAATTAATTTTCCTGCTTTTTAGTTCTTCGTTTAAATACCCGATTGAGTATACACCTGTCATAAAACTGATTATCAACACAATATCGAGTATAATAATACTAAAAGCATCTATAAAGAAAAAATTAGCAGAAAATGAGTAAGATACTCTCCCAAACTTAAGTACATCCATTGTTAAAACCAATCCGACTAAAAGCATAGCAAAAGATATTATTACATTTACACAGTCCAATATAAATTTTTTGTTTACCAAAAAGAATACCAACATACCTAATACAGGAAAAACAAACAATAATACCCCCATTCACTTATCCCCTTAAATCATTTAGTTTATTAGTAGCAGTCCCTTCAAACTTTTCATTAATCCTAAACACCAGTATCCCCATGACAAGAACAGCCGTAATTAGATCAACAAAAATACCCAAATCAACGATTATAGGCATTCCGTGCGTAGCAAACATAGCAGTAGCAAAAAGCCCGTTTTCAATAACAAGGAATCCAACAATTTGCCCAATTGCTTTTTTTCTACTAATCATAAACAACATTCCAATAAATATCATTGATAGCGAATTTACGAGGTATAGAGTTATACTTTTCGTTTTTAATATGTCTATCGTTGATATTGAAAAATACGCGAAAACTACCAGACCGCAACTTATTAATACAAGAAACGGGATATTTAAATAGAATCCCTTTTCTACCTTATATGTAACACTAATAAAAGTTTTATTTAAAAGATGAGGAATATATATTACTTTCAAAAACAAAATGATTACACATACTATAATCATTTCAAATCTTTGCTTGGAATATAGCGGATTAAAACTCATTATTCCTGCTGTAATGGCTATTAGCATAGACTGAATCCGGAAGGTTTTAATATATGCTTTTGTGTGCTTATCTGCAACAAGCATAAAACATGTTAAAAGTATCAGTAACGAAAGAGTATCGATATAATAAGTCATAATTATTTTACCTCCCAACAACAAAGTATTGTAAAAACCCTAAAAAAGCAAATATAAATGAAATAGTAGCAAAATTTGGTACACTAAATAACCTTAATTTTACGCTAAACACTTCTATTAGTCCCAATAACACACTGATAAATATAACTTTCACTATATAGAAACTAATTGAGGAAATAACCGCCAATAATATACTATTAAATATAGTTACTGTGATTGAAGGAATAAATATATTCACTAACAACGTAATAAAAATAAGTTGTTTGATCGCAGCACCATACTCCATCATAGCAAGGTTTTTTCCAGAGTATTCAAGTATCATCGCTTTATGAACCATCGTTAGTTCAAGATGGGTCGACGGATCGTCAACCGGTACTCTTGAAGACTCAGCCAATATTATCAATAAAATTGATAAAAACAAAAATATATACGTTAAAATATAGCAAACACCCCTCCATCTTTGTTTGTAGTATCCATTATTTGATAGATAGATGTTGATTTAGAAATCAAACTAACTGTAAAAATTGTTACAAATAATGATGGCTCTATAATACATGAAATCATAGCTTCACGGCTGGATCCCATTCCTCCAAATGTACTTCCAGTATCAAGCCCGGATAGCATCAAAAAAAATCTTCCAAGAGCCAATACATCACAAGTAATATAATATCTCCCGTATATCCTAAAGGTGTTAATACCATCGTAATAGGAACCATTATTGCACCAACCATAGCTGTAGAAATAACAATATATGGAGTAATTTCAAATATCCATGATGCAACATCAGATATTACCATCTTCTTTTTCAAAAGCTTGTATATATCAAAATACATTTGCAAAATCGGTGCACCTTTGCGTTTGAGAAAAAGCCTTAACCTTTTTTATTACTCCGTTTACAAAAGGTGCCAAAGCAAGGGTTATAAAAATTTGAAGAATTATATAAATTATCATGACCTTTCTCCCCTAAACTGAGCTGTTATAAAGCAAAATAGCTAGCATTACTATAAAAATATACATCAAATAAATATGAATGCTACCAGCTTGAATAATAAATTTAAATTTTTGAGAAAGTCTTCTTAAAAATTTAAATAACGGGTAGTAAAAATATTTTTCGATTATTTTTTTTGTATATACATTATAAATCAACGATTCCGGATAATATTTAGAGTCTCCTTTAATAACTTTAAGTTCCCTACTTGGTTTATATAACATCTTAAATACAATCCGAATCGGCTTTGAGAAACCGGTTGCGGTATATTGCATTCTATTTGTCAACGAAGTAAATCCGCAATCCCAAGTAGTATATCTTCTTGTGTTAAGATTTCTATTTATAACCCAAGTTAACAACAACACTCCAAAACCAATAATTAATAGTAATATCAGGACTGATACAATAGAAATTGAGTTGCCTGAAATATTGATTGGATAACAGAAATTTATAATACTTATGCTTCCATTAAAATCATTGATTATTGATGTCTTGAAAACCTCACTGCTTACTTTATCGATGATATTTATAAGTATCTTTGGGAAAAGCCCTAATATCATGCACAACAACGCGAGTATACCCATGCCTAATTTCATTGAATTAGGCACTTCTTTTGCATCTTGTGAATCTTTGGTTCTCGGTAACCCTAAGAATGATATGCCAAACAATTTAACAAAACAAGCCAGTGCCATTGCACCTGAAATTGCCAAAGCCGCAGCAGAAAGAACGGTTATAATATTCACTTCTGCCTGCCCATAATTTATATTAAAAAAGAGGGCTTGATATGTAAGCCATTCGCTTACGAACCCGTTGAAAGGAACAATTGCGCAAATTGCCAAAGAAAAACACAACATAAAGAAGGCAGTAACCGGCATTCTCCTGATTAATCCTCCAAGACTTTCTATGTTTTTCGTATGCGTCCCGAACTGAATTGCTCCTGATCCAAGAAACAGTCCTCCTTTAAAAATAGCATGATTAAATGTATGAAATAACGAAGCTATAAGTGCAAGTGAACCTAAAATTACATTGCCCTTTGCGCAAGCAATCATGCTAACTCCAAGACCTATCAGAATTATCCCTATATTTTCTATACTAGAGTATGCCAAAAGTCTTTTTATATCGTGTTCCATTAACGCATACGCAACTCCAAGGACTGCCGACAACATGCCTATAATTAGAACACTCATGCCCCACCAGGTATATTGTACTCCCAGATAACACAAAACGAACCTTATTAATCCATAAATCGCCGTTTTAATCATAATTCCCGACATAAGCGCCGATATATTGCTCGATGCGGCAGGATGTGCATACGGAAGCCAAATGTGTAGTGGGATAATTCCAGCTTTTGTTCCAAAACCAATAAGAAATAATATAAAAATTATATTTTTTATATTTTGAGGTATAAGTTCAGAACTCGAAAATACACTAAAACTGCCTGTACATCCAAAAATTAACATAAAGGCTATAAATAAAAACGCAGTTCCAAAATGCGTCATAATTATGTAAAGCGTACCGGCTTTTTGATTACTTACATTCTCAGATTCGAATGTTACTAAGAAATATGAAATAAGTGACATTACTTCCCACGCAATAAGAAAAAACATAGTGTTTCCGGCAGTTAAAACTAAAAGCATAGACAGTATAAATCCTACATAAAGAAAATTAAAAATTCCAACGTTTCTTTTATAATAATAATGAGATAAGTAACTTATTGAATATAAAGATGTACAAAAAACTAAGATTGACAATCCAAGAACAAAGAATGCCGATAGTTTATCGAGTGTTATATTTATCGAAATTAATGGCACTGACAATTTATAATTAGTAATAACAAGCCATCCATTGCCATGAGTAATATAGAATACAGAAATCCATGTCCCTAATATCGAAGCTATCATACATAATATATTCGAAACAATATTAGCCAGTTTGTGCTTTTTATAAAGTATTAAAGAAAAAGATGCAGCTAATAAATATGTAAAGATCATTACCTTAAAAATAGATTCTATGTCTGTTTCGTTCATTTTAAGACTACTCCCTGTTGTAATATATCAAAAAAGTATGATAATTGCTTCACCTTGTATGAATATACTACAATGAAATTAATAATTCAAGGGTGCAAAGTTTAGTAATATTATAGTATACTAACATTGACAGGCAATTTTAAAAATTTTCGCAGGAAAGGAAAATATTAATGTTGCCAAAGCGCTTAGGTCTTAAAAAAAATATATAGGGTTCTCCCAAATTCTCTAAAAGCTCTATATACTTTGTTTTATCTACATATAAGTAACCTTCTTCTACTATAAGTCTTATAGTCAC
>CAVYEU010000019.1:0-48954 GCA_963767415.1 uncultured Eubacteriales bacterium | reverse complement strand
ATCAGACTAATAAAGAAGAAGTCTTATCTTCAATTAAATTGTTTTATGACAGCAAAATCTGTTTCTATAATAAAATATTAGAACTCTACTTTCCAAATATATCAAAACCAAAAAAAGATATGTACACTGATACGTCAAAACTTATAAAAACTTTAAAAAAAAATAAGCTTTGGAATGAAGTATGTAGAAAACTTCTTAAGAGGCTTATAATAAATAAAAAGTCTAATAGTAATATCAGAGGCAATCATTTTAAGGATTACATTGAAACAATTAATACAAAATGCTACAGAAGTATAAATCTTCCAAGTATCATACCTGCACCTATAGCTATTTTATTTAATAAATTATTCCCTAGGCTATCAGCCTTCTTAAGTTCATGTTGTGATAAGTTTGACCATTTATTGCCTTTAAAGAGCAAAACTATATATATATTTAATGAAAATAAATTCTTAAATGACTTAAAAAATCTAAACAGGCTTACCAAAGAAAAACAGGCAGTCCTCAATGAGGTGCTCAACACATTATTGAATGAAAATAAGAATGCAGTATCAAGCGTCGTTTTAAAACAAGGCCAATACAAATTAAAATCAGATGTATTTAGACCATTATGGGTAGAAATTCCAAATCTAATTCAACAAGAACAATTAGCATCAAATTATAAGCTTGATAAGGAAAAAATATCGATTCTTAATAATGATGACAATAATAAAATACTTCATAAGGGCACATTAAATCAGGTTGGAATTAGTAACTTCGCTTATTATAATAAACTGTCAGAAAATATATTAAATCAACAGAAAAAAACATTAAATAATCACTCAAGTCAATCTGTAGTTATGGTACGCTGATATTTTATAGCCTACTTTCTAGTTCTATCCATAAACATCATAAAAAAACCTCAGAAAGCGAGATGGTTCATTCCTCGTTGATATAAATAAATAACTTTACTATAGTTTTGCTCTTTGAAAACAAAATAATTCCAAATAATCACGTAATATAGGTTTTACCAAATTTCACCATTGTTTCTATAAATATTAAAAATAATAGAAAATCAGAATAAAATAAAAAATCTTATCTCTGAAGGATTTTTACATAGATCTGTAGAACTTTATACTTTAGTTTAAACTTGCATTAACTAGTATAAGGAGGCCCCATAATGAAGAAGAGCATTAAGCATATTGTGGTAGCTAACATTATATTTTTTGCTTTACTGCTAGCTTCAAACTGCTTTGCAGCAGATACTTTGCCAAAAACAGTGAACGGTGTATTAGATCTTTCTAAATGGGATTGGGAAACAAACGGCGAAATTCTACTAAAAGGTCAGTGGAAGTTTTTTGATAAACAATTATTAGAACCTAAAGATATTGCTGAGTCAAATAGATTTATATATAAGAATGTTTCAAACAACTCAGGAAATTTAGATTTCGATGGGTATGGGACATATGCATTAGAAATTAAAGTATCAGATATTAATGATTCACTAAGGCTTAGTTTTGACAATTCATATGTCACAAATTACATGTTGTGGATAAATGGTGCTTTAGAACACTCTTTTGGAGTGCCAGAACCAGAGACATTAAAAGAAAATATGATAGAGAGAAAAAATGATGTGCTTCGCAAAACCTCCTTATGTGTTAAGGCAAATAACCAATTAATAACTATTGTATTACAATTATCTAGCGATAATAGCAATAGATTTAGTGGATTTTTATTAGAAACTAATACAGAATACAATTCTAAGTATACGAGTAGTCCTGCAAGTCTTTATATAATAATCACTTCGTTGCTATTAATGGGACTATACCACATTGTCTTATTCATTTTTAGAAAAAAAGATCCAACCACACTATACTTTGGTTTGACCTGTATCTGTATACTTATATTTTATATTTTTAATGATTGGATATTTTATTATAATACTTTAGGATTGCCTGACATAACATCAATACCTCTATATAAGTTTATTTATATTCTTTATATTTGTACGACTTTTTTAGCGATGGAAGTATCTTCACTGTATATTTTATTGTCCTTTAAAAAACAAGCATCTGAAAAGCTAGTACGTACCTTTAATTTTATTTTGATTCCAATAGCATTTCTATTATCTATCTTTAGTACTATATATGATTATTTTGGTGTAATAACATGGGTTATTAGAAATACATATGCTATATTATTAGCTTTATATGCAATAATAATTATTATAAAAGCAGTCAAAGATAAAGTAATAGGTGCAAAGTATATATGTTGGGGGTTAATAATTATAGCAATTACAGAAATTATAGATAGCTTTAATGCATTGTTGGCAATAGAAAAATTAGAGTTCCAAACCCTTGGGTGGGGAATGCTTGCCTTTATTTTTTCAAATGCATTGGCAATAGCAAATAAATTCTCTATTGCATTCCAAAATGTAGAAACTCTCGCAGAACGCCTTCAATCCTTGACAAATTAAAGACGAGTTTCTTGCCAATACTTCGCATGAACTTCGTACCCCTATTAACGGAATAATTGGCATTAGCGAATCACTAATCGATGGTGCTGCAGGCAGTCTTCAACCTGATGTTGCAAAAAACCTAAACCTCGTTGTATCAAGTGGGAAACGGCTTGCAAGTCTTATTAATGATCTGCTTGATTTTTCTAAGCTAAAGAATCATGATATACAGATTCAACAAAAAAATATTGATCTAAACCAGGTTGTTGAAGTTGTCATGGCAGTCTCAAAATCATTGATAGCAGGCAAAACTTTAAGCTTAAGGAATAACGTACCCGAAAACCTACCATTTGTATTTGGAGATGAAACCCGTCTACAGCAGATAATGTATAACCTTATTGGTAATGCTATTAAGTTCACTCATGATGGATATGTTGCAGTCAGTGCTAGATATATAGATGATATGATTGAAGTAACAATTGAAGATACAGGTATTGGCATTCCAAAAGAAAAATTTGGTGATATATTCAAATCATTTGAGCAGGTAGATTCTTCAGTTTCAAGAGAATATGGTGGAACAGGCTTAGGATTAAGCATAACTAAGCAGCTCATAGAGCTTCATGGAGGGAAAATTTGGGTTGAATCTGAAGTTTGGAATGGTTCTAAGTTTATATTACTATTCCTGCTGTACACATCCAAGAAAATATAACTGAGACTTGTGTCCAAGCAAAGGAGATACATACAAACACTGAACAAGTGTATACTCAAAATGAGGAAAACCAGGGAAATATGGCTCAAGTCCTTGCCCAAAATATAGTTGGACAGAACGATATAGGAAAAGAACACGACCAGCTGGATTCTATATATAGCCACGGAATAGATGCTTTTAAAGAAGTTTCACCATCTTCTGAATTTACTTCAGATGAGGACGTTAAGATATTGGTTGTAGATGATGAAGCTATAAACCTCCAAGTATTGGTTAACCAATTATCTCTACAAAATTATAAAGTTTATACTGCATCTAATGGACAAGAAGCATTGGAAATAATAAATAGTAATAATAAATTTGATCTTGTTTTACTGGACGTTATGATGCCTAAAATGTCTGGTTTTGAGGTTTGTAACACCCTTAGGTCAATGTATTCTCTATTTGATTTACCTGTCCTTATGCTAACTGCTAAGGCTCAATCCCTGGATATTGTTACAGGGTTTGATTCAGGCGCAAACGACTATGTACTTAAACCATTTGATAAAAGAGAGCTTTTAGCCCGTACGAAGACATTGTTATCATTAAAACAAGCAGTAAAACAAACAATAGCTAAAACAAAGGAATTAGAATCAGAAAAAAAACAACGCTTATTAGCAGAAAACCTAAGAAGCCTTAGTAATTCTTTAGGTTCTACTCTCGAGCTTAATGAGGTGTTGGCAAGACTATTACAGAGTACTAAGAATGTTGTAGAATTCGACTATGCAGTAATAATTCTAAAGAACGAAGATAAAATCACTGTATCAGCTTCATATGGTGACACTGATATTACAGACATACAGAAACTTTATAATATTCTGACCGAGTCTTACACAATAAACCAAGATAACATGTTAAACAAGAACTCCAAATCCCATATAAGGGTTCCATTGATTTTCAAAAGTGAAATAATTGGAGCAATACTTATAGAGAGCAATATTGTAGATCAATATGGGGAGCATCAGGCATTGATTCTATCGACATTTGCAAGCCAAGCAGTAATTGCAATTGAAAATGCGCGTCTATTTGGTGAGGTAAAGAAATTAGCAACAATAGATGGACTAACAGGTCTTTACAATAGACGCTACTTTTTTGAGCTTGGTGAGCGAGAAGTAAGTGCAGCGAAACGTTATAATAGAACTATTTCATGTATGATGTTAGATATAGACCATTTCAAAAGGTTTAACGATAAATATGGTCATGATGTTGGCGATTTGGTACTAAAAACTATTGCATCCACTTTGCAAAAGACTCTCCGTGATGTAGATATTCCTGGGCGTTATGGCGGTGAGGAGTTTGCAATTATTCTTCCTAGCACAACTATAGACGGTGCAAAGGTCTCAGCCGAGCGTATTCGTAAGGCTATTGAATCCATGGAGATTTTCACAGAAAAACATGGTATGTTGAATGCTACTGTAAGCATTGGTGTTTTCGGTACAAGCAATGTCGAAACTAATGCAAAGACACAGGGGATTTTAAGTATTAATAATTTAGGGGATCTTTTAAAAGCAGCTGATGAGATGCTGTATAAAGCTAAAGAAAGCGGAAGAAATCAAGTTTGCTTTGAGTAAAATATCTAATTTTTAGAGATGGTTCATTCCTCGTTGATATAAATAAATAGGACTTCAGAAAAACATTATTAAAGAAATTACTTTAAGCAAAAAAATCCTTAGCTTTCATCGACTTGGGATAATCATCTCTCCCATTTTTCCTATCATTTTCAAGTGTAACCATTAGGTTTTCATCTGGTAAGTTCTCTAGTACAAGTTTTAATCTTTCTAAATCGCCTAAATTTTCGATTTCTGCCCATTCAAAAATTGTTATTTGTGGTATAATAGCCATGTTATGAAACCCTCCATCTTTGTGTATTGGTTTTTTTGATTAATTACTATTTTACACTACAGACGGAAGGGTTTCATCATTTTTATTAAATTATTTTTTATTTGGGTGTAATTTTTAATATTTTGCTCTTTTCATCTTAATATTTTGCACGTTTTAGCCTTATTTTTGGGGTAAAATTTTTTTTACCTTCTTGCCAAATACTTGCTACTCTAAATTTTTAACAACATCGCAAATAGCTCAGTAACATATATGTGGAAAAACTGCAACAACGAATATACCGTGCCAACTTTTTCAAATATAACTTATTTCCCATATTTTTACATAGGTACTTATCCACAGAATTTTGCGCGAGATATTTCCTAAAGTATGAAAAATAATGAAAACTAGCCTATTGATAAATAAAACTTCAAAGCATATACTGTACACTGATACTAAAGAATGGAGAAAATATTGTGAACACGAATGATGTACTTGAATTAATAAAGCGTGATTCAACTGAAATATATTCTGTTGAGGGTTTGAAGAAAAAGCTTAATAGCCCAAAGAAGTTAAAAATAAAGCTGGGTGCTGATCCAAGTAGGCCAGATTTGCATTTAGGACATTCTGTTGTTTTGAGAAAATTGAAATTGTTTCAGGATTTAGGTCACGAAATTATTTTTGTTATAGGCGATTTTACTGGAATGATAGGTGATCCTACTGGGAAAAGTAAAACTAGACCCTCTTTGTCTTTAGAAGAGACAAGAGAAAGTGGCAAAACATACTTCAATCAGGTTACGAAAATATTAAATCCTGATAAAACCAAGATTGTATATAACTCTGAATGGCTAACCCAAATGAACTTCACAGATGTAATAAAATTAGCTGCAAAATACACCTTAGCAAGAATATTAGAGAGGGATGACTTTTCAAATAGATATACTCAAAATAAGCCGATAGGGTTACATGAGATACTCTATCCTTTAGTACAGGGGTATGATTCGGTTGTATTACATTCCGATATAGAGGTTGGCGGAACAGACCAAACTTTCAATCTACTGGTTGGTAGGGAACTTCAGAAAGATTATGGTCAAGAACCACAGGAGGTAATTACATTTCCTTTGTTGCGTGGGTTAGATGGCGTTGAAAAAATGAGTAAATCACTAGACAACTATATTGGTATTGGCGAGCCTCCACACTCAATGTTTGAGAAGTGTATGAAAGTTCCAGATAGCATTCTTTTAGATTACTTTAAACTTACTACTGATTTCGATATTGAAAAAGCAAAAGAATTAATGAACAATGATATTCGTGAAGCACATCTTACATATGCCAAGGAAATTGTAACACTATATCATTCTAAAGATGAAGCAATAAATGCTAAAAAGATATATATACAGATAGCACAAAACTTTATTCCAAGTGAATTAAATACTATAAATGTTAATTATACTAAAGATATTTCATTAATAGATGTTATGAAACAGCTTCAGCTTGCCAATTCCAATTCAGAGGCAAGAAAACTAATACAAGGAAAAGGTATAAAATTAAATAATGTTACTGTTGAAGATCCTTTTTATAAATTTTCAACAGACGATAGTGTAATAGTAAGCAAGGGTAAATCTAATTATATTAAGGTAGCTTTTAAATAATAGTGACAAGGGAACGGGGATTTTAACATTAATTAGTTAAATTTCATATAAATAAATCTATATAAAAGTCGATAATTTAAATTGTAAAGCATGATTAAAGAATAAAATGGAATTTATACTTGCCGAAGTAATAATTTTTTTAATGAGGCAAGTATTAACATGCACTAGCGGTTTCAAAAATCTTATTTTGAAACTTAGTGCAGTATATTTTTAATCATGCTTAAACAAAATTAATGAGGGGGTGTTAGATTTTTATGAAAAATCTTAAAGTATTTTCAATTGCAATTCTTGTGTTTGTTTTATTTTTAGCTGGATGTTCAAAAAGTACACAAAATGCATCAAAAACAGATGTACCTCAAAATGGGGCTCCACAAAATCAGGGGACGAAAAACGCTGTTACACCAGATTTAAGTGGGGAAATTTCAGAAGTTAATTCTAACCAAGTAACATTAAAGCTCATTGGAATGCCAAGCCCAAATAATGGGAACGGACAGAATAATCAAAATAATAATAATCAACAAGGGCAACTCAATCAGCAGAATCAACAAAATAGAAAAGATCCTAATCAATGGGTTCAAAATAGAAGGGATCCTAATCAAAATAATCAACAAGGTGGGCAAGACCCAAATCAATTGGGAAACGGACAAGCTCGCCAAAGACCTATAAAATATACTGGAGAAACTACAACTATAACAATTCCAGAAGATGTAACTATAACAGTTACACCAGGACCAGGGAGCCAGCCAATAGGACTTCAATTAAGCGATTTGAAAATTGGTGATATTATGCAAGTATGGTACTCAGACAAAAATTCGAAAACAATAAATAAAATAAGTGTTCGCCAGGTTAACAAGCAAAATCAGCAAGGTAATCAATCAGCAAAATAACCAGCAAGCCAGATCAGTAACTTGACTTAATATTTTTTTTGCGAAATAGAAAATACCCATTATACTCTTAAGATATAATGGGTTTACTTTTTCGGGAATTCCTTTTCCATAATCTTTAATTTTAAATAATGTTTTTTCACCATTTTAAATAATAATTCTTAATTTAATCTATAATACCCCCACCAACTACTCTATCTTGGTCATAAAAAACCACAGCTTGTCCAGGTGTAATTGCCCTTTGTGGCGTATCAAAGACTACCTTTATTTTCTCATCATCATACGGAAAAATTATAGCATCTACTTCAGGAGCTTTATATCTAATTTTTGCTTTTACTCTTATAGGCTTATCTACTAAATTAATTGAAATAAAATTTACATTTTTTGCATAAAAAGTATCACTAAATAATTCTTCGTAGTCACCAAGGATCACTTTGTTTTCATTCGAGTTAATACCAATTACATATTTAGGTTTGCCAAATGCTATTCCTAATCCTTTTCTCTGACCTTTGGTATAATGAATTATTCCCTTATGAGTTCCAAGCTTTCTTCCGTTAGTATCAACAAAATCTCCTTCTTTTATATCAGCATCGGTATTTTCAAGAATAAATTTTGCGTAAGTCTTGTCTTCAACAAAACATATTTCTTGACTATCTTTTTTATCCGCGACTAGTAATCCGAGATTTTTTGCAATCTCTCGAATCTCATCCTTTCTATACTCCCCTAAAGGCATTAATACTTTTGAAAGCTGATCTTGAGTCAGATTATACAAAACGTATGTTTGGTCTTTCTTTTCATCAAGTCCTTTTTTCAATATATACTTATTTTGTAAAACCTCAACCTTAGCATAATGTCCCGTAGCAATATAGTCCATACCGAGAGCCTTAGCCTTATCAAGTAATATTTTAAACTTAATATGCTTATTGCATGCTATACAAGGGTTGGGGGTCCTACCCAGTAGATACTCATTATTAAAATAGTCTATTACATAAGTCTTAAAATCATCCTTAAAGTTTAGGACATAGTAAGCTATTCCTAATTTATCAGCAACTCTTCTCGCATCATTTACTGCAAACAATGAACAACAAGTAGTATCGCCATTACTACTATCTTTGGTTTTATCAGACCATACCTGCAATGTGACGCCAATAACTTCATAACCCTGTTCTAATAATAAATAAGCGGCGACAGAACTATCTACGCCACCGCTCATACCTAACATAACTTTTTTCTTATTCATATAAACCTCAAATTATTCATTTTCTACTTCACCACAACCATGGGTATCACCACATTTATGGCAACAAGAATTGCATGATTGGTAATCAGTTTCTAAACCATTTTTTCTTTTGTAATCATCTATTGCTGCATGTATTGCCTCTTCTGCTAAATTTGAGCAATGCATCTTGATTGGTGGCAAACCATCTAATGCTTCTGCTACTGTTTTATTTGTAATCTCCAATGCCTCTTCAATAGTTTTGCCAATGATCAGCTGTGTTGCCATACTACTCGTCGCGACTGCTGCTCCACACCCAAATGTCTTAAATTTGGCATCAGTTATAATGTTATCAGTTATCTTAAGGTACATTTTCATAATATCCCCACATTTCGGATTCCCAACTTGACCAATCCCATCTGCATCAGAGATCTCGCCAACATTTCTAGGGTTCGAAAAATGATCTAAAACTTTTTCACTATACATAATAATCAACCTTTCTAGAGGCATGATTAAAAAATAAAGCTCCGTTTTATTTTTTAATCATGCCTTACCATTTCATATAGAGGCGACATATCTCTTAGTTTTTGAACGATTTCTGGTAATACATCCATTAAATAATCAATGTCTTTCTCTGTATTTTCTAAACCAAAACTAATTCTTAATGATCCATGTGCAATTTCATGTGGTAGACCTATTGCAAGTAATACGTGAGAAGGATCTAATGACCCCGAAGTACAGGCAGATCCACTAGATGCTGCAATACCTTTCATATCAAGCATTAATAACAAAGCTTCACCCTCAATAAATTGAAACGATACATTAACATTATTAGGTAAACGTTTTGTCCTATCCCCGTTTAATCTTGTATAAGGTATTCTATCTAAAATTTCATTGATAGTCCTATCCCTTAAAGCAATCAGTTTTTTGCTTGTCTCACTTATATTTTGGGTAGCAATTTCAATAGCTTTTCCAAAACCAACAATACCAGGCACATTTTCTGTACTTGCTCTCCTACCTTTTTCTTGTGCTCCTCCATGTAAGAATGAAGAAAGCCTTACGCTTTTTCTTACGAATAATGCTCCAATACCTTTTGGCCCATACAGTTTATGTGCAGACATCGATAATAAATCAACATTTAGTTCTCTAACATCAATTGGTATTGATCCAACTGCCTGTACAGCATCAGTATGAAAGATAATGCCTTTTTCTTTTGCTATCTTTCCAATCTCACCTATTGGTTGTATAGTACCAATTTCATTATTTGCAAACATGACTGTTATAAGTATAGTTGTTGGTCTTATTGCATCAAGAACCTGGGTAGGCGAAATCAAACCATTGCTATCAACAGGTAAATAGGTTACTTCGAATCCTTCTTTCTCAAGATGCATGCATGTATGCAAAACCGCATGATGCTCTATTGCTGTTGTTATTATGTGATTACCTTTGTTTTTATATGCATGCGCAATACCTTTAATTGCCCAATTATCAGCTTCAGTCCCTGAGCCTGTAAAGTATATTTCCTTAGGTTCTGCATCTATGGCTTTAGCAACTTTTTCTCTAGCCTCTTCTATATGTTTCTTACTTTCTCTGCCAATAGAGTAAATAGCTGATGGATTTCCATACTTTTGCATAAAAAATGGCTGCATTTCTTCAAATACACTCTGATTCATTGATGTAGTTGCAGCATGATCTAAGTAAATAAATATATTATCCATAATTATTCAATCTCCTTTACATATCATAATAACGTCTATAGATTAGCACCTTACACGTCCAATGTCAAGTATGCCAAGATTTTGATTTTATATTCCTATATTATACTTGCCGAGAGAATAATTTTTTTAATGAGGCAAGTATTAACTTATACTGACGGTAACAAAAATATTATTTTGTGACCTAGTACAGTATATAATTTATACTAAACTTTTTTTGTTTTTTTTCGATAAACTATTTATCGAAATTAATTTTATTTTGAATTAAACATTTTTTTATATTTTGCTATACAAATAAAAAGGGAGGATTTAAATGCCTGAATTAATTCTACTAAGACATGGTGAATCAGAAGGTAATACAAGAGGAACATATCAAGGATGGGCTGATACAGAATTAAATGAACTAGGAATCAAGCAAGCAAAACAAGTAAAACAGAAATTAAGGAATGAAAAAATTGGTACAATATTTTGCAGTACTCTTTTAAGAGCTAAAAAAACAGCTGAAATAATAAATGAAAACTTCGATTTACCAATAAAGTATTCAGATAATTTAAAAGAGCGTAACTATGGAATATGGGAAAACATGTCACATAAAGATATCGCTTGGAATTATCCAAAAGAGTATGATATGTGGTTAAAAGACTGGGTTAACTACACCATCAATGAAGGCGAAAGTGCTTTACAAGCAAATAATCGGATCGTAAAATTTATTGATAGTACGATTAAGAATAATATAAATGGTAATATACTTATAGTTACTCATTTGGGATGTATTAGGAGCATAGTGGCTCATCTACTAAATATGAGCATCGGGGATTCTTGGAGATTCAAGGTAGACAATGGTTCAATTACAAGATTCGAATTTTCTGAAAGCTACCCAATACTAACAGTTCTAGGGGCTCATTGAATCAAAATAATGAAATGGGGATGGGGCAGACTGTTTATTTATCACACAGTCTGCCCCATCCCCATTTCTCTCACATCTGATAACTTTTTTGATTCTGGTTGTGACATAAAAATCATCTCCTTTATAGTAATTTTAAGAAATTTTCTTCTCATTAATAAATTCTACAAAAATAAATTCTACAAAAAAAAAATAATTCCTTCTTTGTTTTTTATTTTATCTAGACACAATATTTCTGATTATGTTATACTTGCCGAAGTAATAATTTTTTTAATGAGGAAAGTATATAATACCTTTTGAGTGCGGGTGTAATTCAATGGTAGAATATCAGCTTCCCAAGCTGACTGCGTGGGTTCGATTCCCATCACCCGCTTCAATGCTTTAGAACATAAGAGAGGTAATTTTTAAATGTCTTTAACTTTAAAAAAGATTTTGTTTATTGTTTTAATAAATTTAATCTTTTGTTCATGTAGTTATGTTTCAAAGAATTCAAATAAAATAGATCAGAATAGGAAACCTGATTTGAACCAAATTAATACTGCTATTAACCCTAGCTTTAATATAGTTTCATCATTTTATCCTATCTATATAGCAACAAAAAATGTTGTAAAAGATATATCTAACGTTTCTGTTAGTAATATGGTTAAACCTCAAACCGGATGTCTTCATGATTATCAATTGACTCCTGAAAATTTAATAAAATTAAAAAATTCTAAAGCATTTGTAATAAACGGTATAAATATGGAGTCTTTTTTGGACAAAATTATAGCTCAACAACCACAAATAAAGGTTATTGATTCTAGTTTGGGTATTAATCCAATCAAAAACAAATCAAATAATGAAATAAATCCACATATTTGGCTCAGTATCCCAAATATGATTTCTCAAGTTCAGAATATTGAAACTCAGTTGGCCAAATTGGATCCAAGCAATAAGAATAAATATGAAAAAAATTCAAACTTATATATTAAAAAACTATCAGCTCTAAATGATGAATATCATAAAGCCTTAAATAATATACCAAATAAAAGAATTATTACATTTCATGAATGTTTTTCTTATTTGGCTTTAGAATACGGTTTAGATATAATAGCTACCATGTCAACTGAGCCAGGAGAAACACCTAGTGCAGGTAAAGTTGCAGATGTTATAGAATTGAGCCAATACAATGATATTAAAGCAATATTTGCTGAACCCCACTACCTAACAAAAGAAGTCGAAACTGTAGCATGCGAATCAGGATTAAAAGTATATACTCTTGATTGCGCAGTCCTTGGTCCTGATTCTTATGATGCATATTTAAACATTATGGGAAATAACCTTATTACTTTAAAAGAGGCTCTAAAATGATTCATCCACTAAATCCCAAAAGCAGTTCATGCAACTTATGTTGTACGAAAATTGAAAACTTTGGAATAAGATATGGCAATTTGCAAGTCTTAGAAAATGTCAATTTACACATTCATTGTGGTGAAATTACTGCTATAATTGGTCCGAATGGTGCAGGTAAAAGCTCTTTATTAAAAGCAATTTTAGGGGAAGTAAAGCATACAGGCCATCTTAATTTTGTCGATGCTAAAAACAATCATTCAGGACATCCAATCATTGGCTACGTTCCCCAATACTTTGAGTTTGAAAAATCTTCTCCAATAAGTGTTCTAGATTTATTTATGATGTGCAAAACAAATAAACCTATCTGTTTTTTTAGATCAAAACATATCAGAAAAGATGTAGAGCTTTTATTATCTAAGGTTTCAGCAGATCATCTTATAAATAAGCGTCTAGGTAACTTGTCAGGAGGAGAATTACAGCGTATAATTTTAGCACTTGCACTTTTACCGATTCCTGATCTCTTGTTGTTAGATGAACCTGTTTCAGGCATTGATATAAAAGGATTAAATATATTTTATAATTTAGTATCAAGTATTCGAGAAAAATATGACTTATCAATAATATTAATTTCTCATGATTTAGATGTTGTAAGTAAATATGCTGATAGAATTGTTTTATTAAATAAAACTGTTAGATACTGCGGAACCCCAAAGGATATATTTAATGATCCAAACTATAAAGAAATATTTGGTAAATGAAAGGTATTAAAGAAATGGAGCTATACACATGGCTTATTGAAAAATTATTACCATTTGAATGGGCTAGCTTAACCTTCATGAAAAATGCACTACTAGCCATCATTCTTGTATCAACGATATTTAGCATTTTAGGCAATATTGTTGTGAACAATAGAATGGTGTTTTTCTCTGACGCTATAGGACACTCAGCCCTAACCGGAATAGCTATAGGGGTAATCTTAGGTTTTAATAAGCCGATTTGGGCTATGGTGATATTTTCGATTATATTTGCCGTTTGTATCGTGCTTATTAAGAATAAAAGCTATTCTACACCCGATACACTGATCGGGGTGTTCTCTTCAACTGCAATAGCACTTGGAATTGTCATCTTATCATACAACGGTAGGTTCTCAAAATACTCTTCATATCTGATTGGCGACATATTAAGTATAACCTCAAATGAAATCATATTACTTTTCTTTGTTCTTATTGCACTAGTTTTATTATGGTATTTTGTTTTTAATAATCTTTTATTAACCAGTATAAATCAAAGTCTAGCATCAAGTAGAGGGATTAATACAAAACTAATTGATATAATATTTACATCATTAATAGCAATAGTCATAACCATTTCTATACAGTGGATTGGTTTATTGATAATAAATTCACTGTTAATTTTACCTGCTGCAGCGTCTAGAAATATTGCTAAAAATACCCGGCAATACTTTGTATTTTCGCTATTAATATCTATTATTTCAGGAGTTTTAGGGCTAATTTTTTCTTATTATTTAAATACCTCAACAGGAGCTACAATAGTACTAATAACAGCATTGTTTTATTTTATTTCATTAATTATGCATAATTTTGGAAGGAGATACCAATGAAAATTTTTAGTAAACAGCCTAACCCAATACTTATTTTTAATCGTTTAACAAAATCTATCGATCATGAAAAAGTATATGCACGATCTTCTATAGATTTCATTTACGGTACATATGTAGGAAGGCTTGTAAGACATTTAATCTTAAAAAGAAAGTTTTTAACTTGTTTTTATGGATTAACTCAATCTTTAGCGAATTCGAGGCACAAAATAAAAAAATTTATTAAGAACTATAATATTGATATTAACGAAATTGAAGTACCTATAGACTCTTTCAAGCATTTTAATGAATTTTTTACTCGCAAATTAAGTCCTTCCAAAAGACCAGTTTGTTTCGAACCGACTATTCTTATATCACCTGCAGATGCTAGACTCTTAATCTATAATATCAATGAAGATACAATAATTCCTGTAAAAGGAATCAATTATACACTAATCGATCTGGTAAAAAGCACAGAATTAGTCAAGTCTTTTTTTAACGGTATTTGCATGGTATTTAGGCTTGCTCCTGTCGACTATCATAGATTCTGTTATATTGATAATGGATATCATGATGAAATAAAAACAATTGAAGGTTACTACGATTCTGTAAGTCCTATTGCATTTGGACAAAATCTTCCAATATTTCAAGAAAACTATCGTCAATACTGTGTTTTACATACTGAAAACTTTTCTGACATTATACAAATAGAAGTTGGAGCGATGTTAGTAGGAAAAATAATTCAAAATAAACCTCACGGCTATATTTTCAAAAAAGGTCAGGAAAAAGGCTATTTTCAATTTGGAGGTTCTACAATTATTCTAATATTTAAATCAAATACAGTTAAGATCGATAATGATATCATGCAAAACTCATTGAAAAAAGTAGAAACTAAGGTGTTATTTGGGTCAAGAATTGGAGAAATCAGTACTACACATTAACAAGCTTACATCAAGTATAGTTACTAAAAGCATAAGCCCTCAGTAACTATACTTGATATAAACAAATTATTTACTGCAAGAAATTTTTGAAAATAAATAATTATACAGTATTCCATGTCTTATTTCATCAGTAATTATTTCTGTGAGTATATTAATATGTACTCTATCCTGCAGGGCATAAAAAATCATTCTATATTTTTTTATAGCATCTTGCTCTCCTTTTATAGATTTTTTCAAACCATCTAAGTAAGATTCAGGTTTTTCAAAAGTAACATCTTTTGGCAATGGTGGAATCATTTCTCCAGTCAATTCATAAAAAAGTTGTTTAAAAAGATTAAGAATCTGTGTTCAGTTGTAAAGTTTTCTTAAAATTTTCCGATGTATTGTGTAAATAGTATATCGGAGGGAGTTATGAGGTATTCAAGTGATTTAACAGACAGCCAATGGTTATTAATCAAGGAATTCTTTATTGTTAATAGAGGCAAAAACTTGCAACAGCACGACAAAAGAGAACTTGTGAACGCCGTTCTCTATCGACGAAAAACAGGGTGCCAATGGAGGCTACTTCCGCACGATTTCCGCCTCTACGATACGGTTTTGTCGTTTTACAGGCGTGCTGTTGAAAAAGGTATTTGGGAGAAAGCAATGGATAAAATAGTAGCAAAAGTGCGTGTTGACGCAGGTAGAAATGAAGAACCGAGTTATTGCTTGATAGATTCTCAAAGCTCCAAAACAACCAACAAAAACGAAAATCGCGGAATTGATGGAGGGAAAAAAAATAAAAGGTCGTAAAAGGCATATAGCGACAAATATTATGGGGAACCTCGCTTGTTATAAAGGTTCATGCTGCTAATATTCACGACACGATGAGCGGTTGCCATGTCTATCAAGTTGCAAAAATAAAATATCCATCTGTGGTAGGATGTTGTGCAGATGCAGGTTATCGTGGTACCTTTGTTGAGTTTGTAAAGGTAAAATATGGAGAAGTTGTAGATGTCTCGGAAAGAATAAAACCAAAGGAATGGCAAATCTTACCTAAGAGATGGCGTGTTGAGAGAACTTTCGCTTGGGCTAATTGGTCTCGCATTCTCTCTAAAGATTATGAAATAAAGGCTATTTATGAAGAAAACACATTTATGATTTCACATTTGCATTCGTTGCTTAAACGATACTGAACACAGATTCTAAAATGCCTAATCTCATCATTGCAAATTTCCGTAATTATTTTTTTATCTTCTTCAAAAAGTACAATACTTATTAGGCTTATTAAGTATTGATAAAACATTCTGTCTTGAGTTTCCCCATAAATAGCATTTTGAATTAATTTTAGAGCCTCAGGTAAATTCTCAGGATAAGTATACTCTTCTAATCCTGCTATACTATTGAACATATATGGAACTTGGTATTGTGCGGGTTGCATTATATCTGGTGTTTTTTGAGGCATTATATATTGACTTTGAACCATACAAGGTGGCATAAAACGCATATTGTAATAATTTTGCATAAAAATCCTCCTCAATAAAAATTGTTATAACTATTTTATGCTGATTATCGCAAGAATGTTCTAAAATAGAAAAAGATTAACCACTATTTAGTTTTTATCATCGACACATAGTGGTTAATTTTATACTTGCCAAGTTAATAATTTTTTTAATGAGGCAAGTATTAACATGCACTAACGGTTACAAAAATGTTATTTTGTAACCTAGTGCAGTATAAAATTATCATTCTTATTCTTTAACAGTATCAGTTTCTCTGAATAATAAACTAATGCAATATAAACCTGATAACCCTACTATAGAATAAATTGTTCTACTTAAAAACGAAGCTGAACCGCCGAATATTGCAGCAATAAGGTCATATTGAAATAAACCTAGAAATAACCAGTTCAGACCTCCGATTATTAGTACCGTCAATGCCAGTCTATCTAAAGGCGATCTTTGCATACTAGCAACTCCTTTTCTAATTATATTTTCGTAATATATTATTTGCAAAATATTAAAAATAATACATAAATATTTAATTTTTATTAATATTCCTCTAATGTATTACATTAGGAGATTTTACAAAAGATGGGTCATATAAAATAAATACACCCGAATTACTTTCATAGCTTGAAATACAGTTTCAAATCTAATATAATTATATTAGGTATAAATACAATTTCATAAAGTTAACATCTTTAATTTTGTTTAGGAACAATAGAATAAATTTGTTTTTTTGTAAAATATTTTTTAATACTATAAGGTAACTGGAACATGTAAGAGATTATGCTATTATTAGTGATGTTTTTGCAGTATATATACCTAAAGTATAATCTATTTTATAGCCATGTTATTATCTTTTAAGTATAAAAAAGGATGTGAATATTATGTCAGAAATTTTTGAAACCCAAAAAATAGAAAGAAGTATTAATGATATAAATAAGGCTATTAAATCTTGTGATGAAAGAGCAAACACGGTTCAAGATAAAATTGATTATTTATTTAAACGTGAAAGTGAACTCAAAAAGCTTTTCTCTGTTATCTGCGAACTTGAGCAGACTCAACAGTTATTGAAAAACTTTAATAAGAAGATTAGATCTGAGAAAAGTAATTCCAGTGTTATGGATAGTTCACATAATACAAATCTTAACTATGATCAAGTACAAAAAAAGGTTGAAACCCTATTCCAAAAATTATTAGAAGCTGGTATTGCTGATAGAACTGATTTTGAAGATCAAATGGATGAATTAAATCAAAGAAAGGTTAAAATACCTTATTTAAAGAATTCTCTGGAAAAAGAGATTAAAACAAAAAGTGAGTTAGAAAACAGGGTCAGTATCTTACAGAAAGAACTAGAAAGAGCAAAAGGTTGTTTATATGAAGAACACAGTGATCTAACAAAAATGAATGATTTATCATCAGTTATTAATAGTGGTAAGAAGAGTCGAGATATTAAAGAGTTATCTATAATAAATTTAGATCCTACCACTAAGCAGAATACTAACGTTATTAAAAATGAGGATCTAATCAATCACTTAGATGATGATCCTCGGTATAAAGATAATAATATAGATGAAAATAAAGATATTGATGTAGACATAAATAAAGATATAGATGATGAATTGGATGAGGATATAGATGATGAATTAGATGAAGATATAGATGAGGATATAGATGATGAATTGGATGAGGATATAGATGAGGAATTAGATGAAGATATAGATGATGAATTGGATGAGGATATAGATGAGGAATTAGATGAAGATATAGATGATGAATTAGATGAGGAATTAGATGAAGATATAGATGATGAATTGGATGAGGATATAGATGAGGAATTAGATGAAGATATAGATGATGAATTAGATGAGGAATTAGATGAAGATATAGATGATGAATTAGATGAGGAATTAGATGAAAATATAGATGATGAATTAGATGAGGAATTAGACGAGGAATTAGATGATGAATTATATGATGAATTAGATGATCTAGATGAAGAAATAAACGAAGAAATGGATAAAGATCTAGACGAAAAGTTAGAGGATGATATTGTCAACGATATAGATGATGATATAAGTACAACAGAAGGTAGCCAAAGAGATAGAAATCAGATAGAAGGCAATGGTTTCTTAGCAGACAGTGTATTATTAAAAGAAATAGACAATTTGACAGAGAGCTTGTTTAAGGGGTTGGAAAATAAAAAGCTGTTTTTTATCAGTAAAGGTAAAATGTTTAGCGGATTTAGTGAATTTCAAAGTAAATTACTATATAAAAAACAAGAACTAAAAGAATTTGAAGAAGAATTACTAAGAGAAAAAACAGAAGAAAAAAATATTAAATGTAAGAAGCTAAGAGCAACAGAAGAAACATGTTTAAAGGATAGGGAAGCGGAAATTTCAAAAGAAGAAGAAGAATTAAGAGGAAGGCAAGAAGAAGAGTTTAGACGTGAAGAAGAACTGCTAAAGAAACGTCAAGAGGAAGAATCTAAACATCTAGCAGAAGAATTATTAAAAAAGAAAGAGATAGAAACATCTAAATTAAAAGAAGATCTAGATAAACAATATGAAAAAGAATTATCAAAAAGTGAGCAAGAGCTAGAATTTATAAGATCAGAGCTTTTTAAAAAGCAACAAGAACTATCAGACCTACAAGAAAAAATTAAGACAGTTGAAAAAGAAGAATTCTATACAATACAGGAGGAATTATATGCGTCAAGGAATTTTGATGATGAAAAATCTTTTGTAGAGCATAGTTTATACAATAATAATTTATTAAATTATATTGAGAAGAGCTTTCTTGATTCAGAAGAACAGATGTTAAACATTCAAAATGAATTATTACAAGATATCGAAGCTGAAAATCAGTTAATCGTGTTAAAAATAATGAACATAAAGAATGTAGCCAAAAAGGATTATATTAATGAATTAAGAAAAGTTCGAGAGATGAAAAAAGAAACCCGTGAAAAACTGAAGCAAAAAGTTATTGAGGCTGAAAGAATAAGGGAGGAAATGTTAAAACAGATAGAAGAACTTGATATTGCGATGGAGAGTATAAAAACAGATATACCACAAGAAATAAAAGAGGCTGAAAAAGTGAAATTGAATGCACAAATAAAATATAGGGCATTGAGTAGTGATATTGAAGAGAAAGAGAGTGAATTAGATAAGGAGTGTAATGAAAATGTTACATTATTTGACGCTTCAAGAAATGAAGTAAGAGCAAAAAAATATGATAAAATAATTCAAATCGAAAATGTTGTTGATGAAATAAAAAAAGAATTTTTGAATAAGTTTGATGAAACTGCATCAAGATTAATCGATAAAGTATCAAGTGAACCAAAAAAAGTATTAGATGAATCAAATAAAATATTAGATGAATCAAATAAAAAAGAAAGTGTTGAGAATGAGTCATATAAACATCTAGGAAGAGGTGTTTAATAATGAGTACTGCAAAACTATTTGTATCAAATCTTTTTTCTGAAATTGGGGCTTTGCTTCAGAAAAAATCTACTAAATTAGTTAATATACTAACTGATATAGAAAACCTTGACTTTGAGCTTAGATTAATAGATGAAGATGAAGAAAAACAAAAACTTGATTTTTATAATAAAAATAAAGAAGAATATGATTTATTAGAAAGACAAAGAAGAGAAATCGAAAATGAAAAAATGAGAGTTATACAAGAAGCAAATGAAAAAATCGAAAACTTAAGAAATGAACTTAAAGAAAAATTAGCCAAATACAAAGAGTCGCGTGAGCAAGCAGTTGTTGCAATTAATGAATCTGCAAATGAGGTACGGATACTAAAAAATGATAGAGATCAAGTATGCGAAGATGGATTCTTATTAATTAATGCAAGCTTGGCGATTCTCTTTAAACGATGTGATCGTGCAGTAAAACTTTTACATTCCCATGGAGTTGATAAAGATAGCTTATATAATAATGTTAAAAAACACGAGAAAAAAACTGTATTTAGGAAAAGAATTAATGTACTTAATAGTGTAAACCCAAATATTGGTGCAGATGGAAGTCAAATTACTGATGTTGATTATGTTTTCAATATTAAAACATCTAAGCAAATATTAGATGAGCAATATTACCAAGAGTATATTTTTCCAGATGAGTTATTTGAAAAGATGAGAGAAGAGTATAAAATAGAATTTACTAAATTAAACAAGGAATTCGGGAAGCATCTATCAATTAAAGATTTTGATTTATATATCAAAGACTACAATTTAAAAATATCTAATTATGAAAATGACTTAAAACAGATACAATATATAAGTGAAATATTAAGCAAAATAAGAGATTGTATAAAAAATATAAAAGATCTAGAAGGTATTAGTTCTGACGCTGGTTCACATAGTAATGAGATAAAACCTCAAAAAAAGATAAAAAACCTATTAAATACTATGAAAGAATTGATGAAGCAAATAAATATTAAACCTGATGAATTTCATATTAAGAGAATGGAAAATGAAGAAAAGTTTAAGGAATATACAACGAATATAAAGAATCTAAAATTGAAAATTGACCGACTTGAAAAAGCAAAAAAGATTATAGATTATCATATTCGATTACAGAAAGAACATATAAGTATGAAATTTTAATCTTCAATTCAATTTAAGCTGACCCATTTCGATTTCCCTGGTAGTTTCATTCGATGATTTTACAAAATCTTCGTTGGGAGCAGTATATAAAGGTATAAGAAACATAAAATAATGGGTTGATGTAGCAAATAAACCCAAAGGCTATACTTGCCTAATTTTGATACAAACCATAGGTTTTTATTGGGTATAAATTTAAAAATAGTTTTTTTATCTTTATAAAGCAAGCTACCTATAAATATTCCAAGCAAAAATATACCACTCCAGGGTATTAATGGATAATAGTCTAAAGATGAAAATCTTGAGTTTATAAGACCAATTGGAAATAAATAATTATTTGGCAGATCAATTTGTGAGATTATATAATTTGCTGATAAAAAAAACAACCCAATCGATAATACAATATATCTGTTTAATTTTAAAAACCAATTAGTTGTAAGCTTACAAGCCCCAAGAAGGTGGAGAATGCCAAACTTTATAGTATAATTTTTATCATATAAATATGTGATTAATGTTAGCCCAAGGGCAATTAGGATAAGTCCAAATCCTTTTTTTGTATTGTTTTTACTTAAATAACTACTAACTCCTGAAATCAAAATAAATACTACAGCAAATATTTCTATAAAAAAATAATTTATCCCAGTATTAAACGAGACATTATAATTATAAATAAATTGCATATCAAATAGCGTATGAATGTAAATCATTATTATTAATGCAAGACCTCTTATAAAGTCAATTTCCCATATTCATTTGTTTTTGAATGCTTTGCATAAATAAAACCTCGAACGTCTTACAAAAAGGTATTATATAATAAAATTTTAAAATGTAAAATAAATCAGGGCATTATTAACTCTTGTTATTTTTTTAAGACAAGTGCTATAATGTTCTTTAGTTTGAAAAATTAATAATATAAAGGTAGGTATAATAAAGATTATGGAGAATGTAGGTGCAAAGCAGTTTAGAAGAATCGCAAAAAGAATTACAGAAGGTAATGTAAAGAAAAATATAGCTTTATTACTTACAAAGAAAAAAGTATTAATTGGTTCTTTAGTCATTATAACGATTGGTTCTTTAGCATATTTAGCATTAAATTTTTTTAATAATAATGATACCAGCAATAAAACAATAACATCGAGATATTGTGATTTAATGATAGGTTCTAAAATTGACTCTAAGAACTTAGTCGTAAAAGAGCAAAAAACTAATTTTGTATTGGGAGATCTTATATATTATTCTGTTCACCAAAAAAAGGCTACAAGAATTCAGGCAATTTAACTTTGAACGTTACTTCTAATGATGGCAAACGAATATTACAAAAACAAAATATTGCAGTTCAAAACAATAAAATCAAAGTACCTATGAATCTAATTTCATTAAATACCGCGGGGCAGTATCAAATACAAGTACTAGATGCACAAAAGAGATTATGTCGTACATTTTTTAGTATTGAAGCTCCAAAAATTCCGACAGAAGAACTAAAGAATTTGATTGAGTCCCAAATTGAGATTTTATATTTTGATAAATATGACTACAAAGCATTTAGGAGTTTGTATAAAGATCCTAGTATTCTTTTTAACGAAGAACAATTTAACACATTTAGATCAAGAATTGATGTAATTTCTGGATTTGGTCCAAAATCACAAAATGTTAAACAAATATTGGATAAACTAACGATAACACCAATATCAAGTAAAGTTTTCAAGGCAGAATGGAAGGCTGATCCTAAACGAAAGAGTTCATTAGATAAAATATGGATGATAGAGAATGTAAATGGGAAATGGCTGTTTGTAACTACGTCTTGATACTTAAAATAGTATCGAAGCATCTAACCTCGATACTATTTTTTTTGATATCCGAATATATTATAATATAAGGAGATGATATATTTGGATGTTGTAGAATTTTTGAATAATAATGAAAATATTTTACTTCCAATCATCCATATAATACCCTGCACAAATCATCCATTTCCATGGTTCGAAGCCTTTGAAATAAGACCTTTTCACAGCTGGAAGTTTTTCCCCTGGCTTTGGCCACTTGTAATCATAACAACCCTCTCCTCTCTCTTTAAATATCTTGAAAAAAGCTTGTATAAAACTTTTTCCATCTCCATCAATAAGATTAATTGAAGTCTTTCCTTCCAATCCTGGGTTCCCAGGGTTCATTATCATTAAATAATCATAGTCGATAACCCAGTAATAACCATAGGAACCACACTTGATCGTACGCAGTTCTTCAATTGCCTTTTCTTTAGCTTTTGCCTCGCTTAGGTTGCCTGATAGAAATATTTCATAATATTTTTCAATCACTTTATAGGGTTCATCTAGAATCCCTACTGCAAGATGAAAATGATTCATAACAGGTTCAATCTTTCTTATTATATTAGAAAGCTTATCAATAGCCTTTTTAATTTCAATCGAATCCTTAAATAATTCTCCACCTGAAGTATTTATCTCATTAACAGCTTTCGAAATATCATTTGAAACTTCCAGTATCTCTTTTGATGTTTTTGCTATATCCTTTATATTAAATGATATTTTTTCAGTATCTTTGGATATTCCTTCAGATACAATAGAAATTTCTGATGAAGAACGTGCAATATCTGATACAGCTCCTGAAACTTCAGAAACATTATTAACAATATCCCTTGAATTATTTGCTGCATCATTAATATCATCATTTATCTTATTTATGTTATCTTCGACATCCAAAATTGATCCTGATATTCCTGTCAGTATAGATGACTGCTCTGCGACAGATGCTGCAATCGTATTAGTAATCGAAGTACTTTCTTTGATAACACCCATAATAATTATTACGGATTCTACTGCATTCTTAGCACACTGATTCATTTCCCAATCTGTGAACTTATTTCATCTGTTGCACTGATTGTTTGTTTTGCCAGATTTTTAACCTCCTCTGCTACAACTGCAAAACCCTTCCCTGCTTCTCCTGCACTTGCAGCCTCAATAGCGGCATTCAAAGCTAGCATATTAGTCTGTGATGAAATATTATTTATGATATTGATTATTTTTCCCATCTTATTGGACAAATTATTGAGCTTTTCGATAGCTGTATGTGTTTCTTTTGCCTTTGAATCTGCATCAAGTGTTATTTTAGTAGCTCTTTCACAGTTTTCGCTTATATCTCCAAGGGAATGGTTTATTTCTTTGACGGAATTAGTAACAACATTAACTGAACCAGTTGTCTGGCTTATTGATTTGGAAACAGTGTCTAATTTATCTGAAATATTTGTAACCAGTTGCGTGACCATATCAATACCCGCAGAAGTTTCTTGTGAGGCACTTGCAAGATTTCCTATTGTTGATGATAATTCTAAACTTGAAGAAGAAATTCTACTTATATTATTACTAGATTCATCCAAATCCTCAGACATTTTTTTAAAGTTAGTATTAATTTGTGAAACTGCAATATTTGCAGCTTTTGTTCTGGCATTCGTCTGCTCACTGATGATAGATATCTCATCAGAGATATTTTTGAGGCTTCCCACTGATGAAATAATTGAAATAATTATAAAATAAATATCATTTATTATATTTGACAGATTTGACACAAATTGATTAAATAAAATTATAAGCGCCTTTATTATGCTACCTGGCTTTTCAGGACAGACTACTGTTAAATCACCTTTTGTCGCTTTTTGCATTGAGGAATGCATTATTGAAATTTCTCTATCATCATTAAAATAGAATAGAATCAGTATAACAATTGCTGAAATAAAAATAATCATATTTACAGTAATGGTAACGTTTATACTGATTTTTTGTTGGATAAATATATTCCATACAAGATTTAGAATAAATAAGGAAATAATAGAGAATATAATGATTTTCTTTTGATGCAAAACAAATATTTTAGATTTCATAATTATAATTCTCCTTAATGTTATGATTAAAAAAAATAAATTTATTTCTATAGATAAATAGTTCGAGAAAGATATTATTAATCCTTCTTTAAAGTATTTATAATTTCCTTTTTTCTTCTTAAGGAATAAAATCTTGTATATATTACTAATTTTTAGCTCTTCTAATTTTTTTATTTAATGATATAATCATATATAGTATTCTAGATTTATATATCTACTTAAATTTAATACTTCTTTAATGGTACAAGCTAAATAAGCTATATATATATGTACAAAAATGTGATTTTGTAACAAAAGTGCAGCATATTTTGAAAACCAAATAAGGAGTGATTGCTTTGGGGAAGAAAATTCTAATTGTTGATGACGAGCGAAACATAGTCGATATATTGAAATTTAATTTATTAAAAGAAGGGTTTGTAACATATGAGGCGTATGATGGAGAACAAGCAATTGACTGTGCTATTAAAAATCAGCCTGATTTAATTCTATTAGATATAATGCTTCCTAAAATTGATGGGTTTTCAGTTTGTCGTAAGATAAGACAAACTCTTACTACTCCAATTATTATGTTAACTGCAAAAGAAGAAGAAGTAGATAAAGTATTAGGTCTTGAACTAGGAGCAGATGATTATATTACAAAGCCGTTTAGCTATAGAGAGCTGATTGCTAGGGTTAAGGCAAATATTAGACGTACTTCTTATGATGATGAAAAAAATGAAAAAAAGCTAAATGGTAATTTGGTTTTTAATGACTTAGAGATTGATATAAATAGATTTGAGATTAAAAGAAACAACTCTGTAATTGATCTAACCCTTAGAGAATTCGAGTTAGTAAAATATCTTGCTAAGCAGTGTGGACAAATTTTTTCAAGAGAACTTCTACTTGAAAAAGTTTGGGGCTACGAGTATTATGGTGACGTTAGAACCGTTGATGTTACTATTCGAAGAATTCGAGAAAAGATAGAGGAAGATCCTGCAAATCCACAGTATATTGTGACAAAAAGAGGTGTAGGGTACTATTTTAATAAAAATATTGAGGAAAAAGTATGCTAATAGCAAGAAGCCTCCAATTACTTAGAAGCTTGCAGTGGAGACTTGTATGTATTTTTGTTTTACTTGCCATAACATTAATGATATCAACTAGTATTTCAATAAATTATTTTATTGAGAATTCATATTATGATACTTTTAAAAAGCGTATAGAAAAAGGGTTTAATGATTGGCAGATATCAGAAATGCCATCTAGTAATGAGCTTTTAAGAGATCTTAGGGATGATAGAAACGCAATCTACCTTTTTCTAATTACATCGTTCAAATCTTATACTATTTTTGATATTGCCTCTAATGCAATAATATATTCAAGTGATAAATTATTTATGCAAGATAAAAATAGGCTAACAGATGAAATACAAAAATCTGATAATTTTATTAGTGCTCTGGCCGGGAAAATTGGGGATAAAGGTAAATTATTATATTTTAAAGATAAAGTATTTTTTGATTATGCTAGAAGAAAAGGAAATTTTATTATTTATTTTAGGTATGATAGAGAAGAATGGATTGGTACAATAAGGGAATTTAATAGAATTATTAGAATGAGTTTTCTAATTGCTATATTTGCTTCTCTAATATTTGGATATTTATTGTCGAAAACTATTACAATACCAATAGAGAATCTAATGAGGAAAGCTAAAAAAATGGCAGCAGGTGAATTTGGCGAGGTCTTACAGGTTAAGTCTGATGATGAGATTGGTAAACTGACAGAAGCATTTAATTTCATGTCCAAAGAATTGAAGACTACTTTAAGTGAAATATCTAAAGAAAAGAACAAGATTGAGACCATTCTAAACTATATGACTGATGGAGTAGTGGCTTTTAATCTTCAAGGTGAACTTATTCATTCAAATCCGGCATCAAGACAGATTTTAAATGTTTATTACATTGAAGAAAGTTTTAATCGTTTTTCTGAAAAGTATAACCTTGAATTAAGCATTGAAGAGATATTGAACTTAGATTTTCAGCAAACGAAAGAAAAGCAAATTTGCTTTAATAACAAATATATAAGGGTGTATTTTGCTGTATTTACTGATACCGCCAAGAAGGCTGAGGGAATTATCGTTGTCTTTCAAGACATAACCGAGCAACAAAAACTTGAGAATATGCGAAAGGAATTTGTTGCTAATGTATCTCATGAATTAAGAACGCCATTGACATCAATAAAAAGTTATACTGAGACTCTTCTAGATGAAACTTGGGAAGATTCAGAAACAGCAAAACGATTCTTAAATGTAATAAACTCTGAAGCGGATCGTATGACAAGATTAGTAAAAGATTTATTGCAACTATCAAGATTAGACAATAATCAAATGCAATGGTGTATGCAAGAGAGTTCATTTGTAAATCTAGTCAAACATTGTGTAGAGAAAATAAAATTTCATGTGACCAGTAAGGATCAGAAACTTGATATATCTATATTAAATGAGGTGCCACAAATAATTATTGATCCTGATAGAATAGAACAGGTAGTTTTAAATATATTAAGTAATGCAATAAAATATACCCCACAATATGGGAAAATTCAGCTTGTTATTGGTTATTCGGATTCATATGTATACCTTAAAGTTATTGATAATGGAATTGGAATACCGCAGATGGATATACCGAGAATCTTCGAACGTTTTTATAGAGTTGATAAAGCCAGGTCAAGGGATATGGGAGGAACCGGTCTAGGTCTATCAATTGCTAAAGAGATAATTGAAGCCCATAATGGAAAGATTGAGATAAAAAGTGAAGTTAATGTTGGAACCGAGGTAATGATGAGTATACCGGTTTAAGGTAACAAAAATAGGGACGGAGGCATTAACAATAACCTCGTCCCCACCTTTTGTTATTTGTCCATCTAAAATTCTCGTCTACCTTCCAATGCTTTAGATAACGTTATTTCGTCTGCATATTCAAGGCTACTGCCGATAGGAATTCCATGAGCAATTCTTGTGGTTTTTATACCAAATGGTTTTAATAGCTTAGAAATATACATTGCTGTTGCTTCTCCTTCAATATTTGGATTTGTAGCAAGTATTACTTCATTTATATTTCCGACTTTTATTCGTTCGAGGAGCTCTTTTAGCCTGATTTCATTAGGTCCGATGCCCGCCATGGGAGATATTGCACCATGTAATACGTGGTATTGACCCTTGAATTCTTTAATTCTTTCTATTGCAGCGACATCTCTTGGATCTTCAACAACGCAGATAGTTGAATTATCTCGGGTTTGTTGATTAGAGCATAATATACAAGGATCAACATCAGTAAGGTTACTACATACCGAACAGTATTTTGTTTTAGCCTTGGCTTCAATAATAATATTAGCAAATTTTGAAACTCGCTCCTCAGATAAAGACAATATATGGAATGCTAATCTTTGGGCTGATTTATGACCTATACCAGGTAACTTTTCAAATTCTTCTATCAATTTCGCAACTGGATTTGCATAAAGGTTCATTAATTCATCTCCTATATATACAATACACTATATTTACTAGAATGAGCCTGGAAGACCACCGATACCGCCAGCTATTTTACCCACCTCTGAGTTATATAGGTCATCAGCTTTTCTAAGACCTTCATTAATAGCAGTGAGAATTAGGTCTTCAAGCATTTCAACATCATCAGGATCTACGACTTCGCGTTTTATTTTGATTTCTTTTAGTTCTTTCTTCCCAGAAAAAACTACCGATACAACTCCTCCACCAGATGAAGCCTCGACAATCTTTTCATTAAGTCCTTCTTGCGCTTTTTCCATTTCTTTTTGCATCTTTTGAGCCTGTTTCATTAGATTATTTATGTTAGCTCCTCCAAAATTGCCACCTTTAAACATATTGTATATGCCTCCTATTTTCGAATGAATAATATTTCGATGATATTATATATTAGTATTTCCATATTGTAAATCGAATCAAAACATTGTCAAACATTGCTTGTTCGTGTGTGCTATTAAATTATTACTGATCAATATTCCGTAAGATGGTCATTGCTATGAATATAAAGTAATATTCGTTTATTGTGGTGCGTTAAATGCATAAAAATTGCGAGTGCAACGAAGCCTCCCAATCCCAACGTTATGAGATTGCTTCGCTACACTCGCAATGACATATCGCGGGTATCAATCAACACTGATCAGTAACATAAGATTGCTCTAATATACCATTGTCAGTTTTTACTGTACTTGGAGCACTATAGTATGTAAATATTTCCTTTAGAAGATCATTAATATTATCAAACTTAGTATCATCGATTTTCCAAATATCAAAGTATATTTTCCCAAGTACAAATACAATGTTATCCAAAATATTTAAGTCATTACATGAAGAATTCTTATTTATATGTCTAAGGTTGTTGCATGTTATAAAGATTGATTTATATATGTCTTTGTTAATGCCATCTTTTCTATCAAGACATAGATGTTCAATATTCTCAAATAATTTATTTATTATTAGTTTTCTTCCTTTGGAAGTATTCTCTATTTTAGCATTTATTAATTCTTCTATCTCTTTATTATCCAACTTTTTTGCAAGTTGAACGTCAGACAAGCAAATTTTAGTACCACAATAAAACAATAGATTTAAAATGTCAGCACTTGTTTTTCTTTCTAAAGCTATACTAAAAGGAGTTTTCCCTTGATCGTCTTCAACATCTATGTCATTATTTGATTCATACAAATATTTAATAAGATTTTTGATGGCATTTTCAATATT
This sequence comes from uncultured Eubacteriales bacterium, assembly GCA_963767415.1. GTDB lineage: Bacteria > Bacillota > Clostridia > Acetivibrionales > CAVYEU01 > CAVYEU01. The sequence goes on along the minus strand of CAVYEU010000019.1, from coordinate 18,987 downwards.
GTGATTGTATAGTTTTAACATTGTATGTAAAATAGTTTGCCCTTCATTGTTCTGCGTATTTATATCGAACCCTTTTGACGCTATTATCATTTTTTGTGCATCAATTTTATTTGCTAAAAAAGCAAGGCATAGCGGTGTTCTACCAAAGGAGTCTGCCGTGTTTGGGTTGACTCCTGCTTTTAGAAGTATTTCTAAAAGCTCAAGATCTCCATTTAATATAGCAACATGGATAGGCATTCTTCCGTTTTCATCAACTTCGTTTAAGTCTACATTATTTTTGATTAAGACTTTTATAGCTTCATAATTTTTATTCATCATTGCAGTACTAAATACGCTTCTCTGATACTGGTCTAAAGCGGTTATGTCAGACTTTTTTGTAATTTTTTGCCCATTAACCCATGACTCGGATCCGGTTATTAATATATTTACTAACTCGTTAAACCCCTTCGATATTGCATGATGCATTATCGTCTCATCAATATTAAAGCTATTGCCACTTCTTACATTAATATCAAATTCAGGTTTTTGAATTAGATCTAAGATTTCGTGGTAATCATCATCACTTAATGAAGTACGTGTTTCTAATATTTCAAATACTTTTTTTTCATATTGGTTCATACTTTCACCTCCAATCAAATTTTCATATACATTAAAATTCAATAATTTTTAGCTACTAAATAAACTATTCTACGTATATTAAGAAAAAACCTTTAAAATTTTATTTAATAAAAAATAATCTTAAAAAAATAAATAAACTATTTTAAATCTATTCAGGGCAAACGCATCTAAGAGCTTGATGAATTATGATTTACAGATACATTTTGGTTGCATTCTCCACACCTAATGGGCATCTTCTATTTTTAAAATAATTCGTGCGCGTCCTTCAATAATACCAGAAGAAACTTAGATCACTATCCTCCAAGTGTTACATCTTGATCTTGATACCACGAAAGTGCAGTGTAAAAATGCTCATCTTTAAAATCTGGCCACATATCTTCGATAACATAAAAATCTGAATATATGGTTTGAATAGGTAGAAATCCACTAAGTCTTCTTCTACCTCCCCATCGTATAATTAAGTCTATTCTAGATATCTGAGAAGAAGCAATATCTGCTGGGATTCTTGTGGCTATTTTTGTATTTTTGATATTGCTACGGAAATTCAAATCCCACTCCCAGCCATAATTAACAAGGAAATTAATCTTAATAACTCCTTTCCCAAATTTTTTCCTTTTAGTGTAAGGAATTAACTCATGCGGAAATTGGTTGGATTCTATATTACCTACAATTAAAAGCTCAGCATCTCTTTGGGATAGCCCCAATACTGCATCAACACATGCATTTGTAAAAGCTTGTTTTTGCACTGAAGGTCTTTTAGTATTATCATGTGTAAATCCATAGAAAGTTAATTCTTTTATTCCGTTATCTATACATAAGTCATATAGCTGAAATCCTGGATTAATCCCATGGGCATATCCGTTATGTTTTTCAAGGTCGTTATTAACTGCCCATCTTCTATTTCCATCCGGGATTATCCCTATATGGGCAGGGATTCTTTTAAAAATTTGTTTTTTCATTTTATTATAACCTTTCTTAAACTATTTTAAAAACGCTATACAATGTGTTGAACTTTAACTACTGTTATGTTTTACAAACATCAAAAAATAATTCATGCTTTTCTTGGAACAGCTAAATAATAAAATGCAGCAGTTAACTGAGGCGTTACTTTTAGCAAATGAGCTGCGACTGATGATAGTGTCAAGATATTGTAGGAAAAATAAGAAACAAATCCTGAAAATACTAGTTACTGTTCAGAAGTAGCAAAATTAACAAAAATTGCATTATGAGTTTATTAAATCTTTCCTTCAAGGATGTCATCCTGAGCCGATTTTGCGAAGGATTCCATGTTTTTAGAGTAGATAGCGTAAAAAGTTAAAATAAAGTATTTTCTAATGACTAAATTCAATATTTAACGGAGAATGAACCATCTCCAGCTTTTAGATTATTCTTTTTTATTTCGGGTTTAAAACCATTATATTAAAAGCGACAAATTATGTTTGCTTTACAGGGTTATGAGGCTGAGAAGAAAATTGAGGCGAATTTATAAGTCCTAAGAACTAGAGCTAACATGATAAGTTCAGCTGAAATGGCATTTTTTAGAGACTCCTAAACAAAGTTGGTAAATAACGGGTTCATGATTTTGCCTTACTCTCCGTAAAAATATCATTGAAGATTAATCCTAAACATGCTATACTAACGTTAATATATAAAATTGAGGTTAAATAGCAATATACTTTTATCTTTGTTTAACCTTTAAAATAATGAAAACTTATTTTATCCGATTTATTATTTGCTGTTTTACTTTATAAATATTTTGATAAGGATGATTGTTATGCAAAATTTAGATTTGAAAAGAAAAGGTGAGGGATATACACCTTTAATGTTAGCGGAAATGCAAAGATTTTTGAATATCATGTATTGGTAAGAAATACTATAGTTTTTTTAAAATAATAAAGGATTTTCAAAAAGAATTATCGAAATATTATTTTTTAATGAGAATAATATCGATAAAAAAGAAGTGTAATTGAACATAATAAAAGATAGGAGTGATTTTTTATGGCACAAGCTAGTAATAATCTAGGTCAGGAAGAACGTAGAGAAATATTAGAAAACCTTTTTAATTTTTATTTAGATGAGCACACATATGATAAAAATTACTTTTATAAGTTGAATTAAGGAAATTTACAATAGAAAAGCTAAACAACTTTAAGCTTAGTGAGATTAAGACCTTCATGGATGATAGTTTACAGAAAAAAAAATGAGGATGATTTACTTGACGTGCAATCACGTAAAGATATTGATCCTGAAATGTATCGTGAGCAATTACGTTCTAATATTATTATATATGTTTACGATGAAATGGTAAACTTGCGTCAACCTCAACAAGAGGCGTTTTTATTCTCATTTTCATCTCCATCTCTATCTGTATCACCTGAATCTCCATCTGCGGCACGCTCAACTTCACATCTACCTCTACTACATCCAAAAGAAGCAAAGGATTCTCAATCGGACGGGTCAACTGAAATAGCACTTCCTCCTGGATTGCGTGAAAAATTAGATGCTGAAAATAAAAAAAAGCATAAATATCATAATTTTGCTGATCCGTTTAAACTTTTAAAACGTGCCATAAAAAATCAAACATTAAGAAAACATCGCATACTATCGTGAATGTAAGTACCCATATTTGATTACAAGGCAAGATCACAAAAATTCAAAATCGCTAATCATTGATTAAATTTCTGTTATTATTACCCAAACTTGAGAAAGAACCAAATAAAATAAGAGTGAATTTTAGTTTTACAATTTAAGAAGAAAAGTATAACGAATATCAATACAAATCAAACCACCCGTTAGACGGGTGGTTTAGTGATTCTATTTCTCAAGACTACCATATACTGAAATTTCTTTTATATAAGTCCAGTGATCAGAAAAAGTCGGTGAATCAATCTTGATTGTCAAATATCTACCTGATTTTCCACGAGAAAAACCACCTATAATCAAGTTATAATCTGGTGTATCTGTTAAAAACACTTTATAAGAATTTGGTATACCAAAAGGATCATACCATGCCCATGTCCAATTAACATCAACTAACTGCAATTTATATCTGTTATAGATAATACTGGCAAGATCATTGCATGCTATTATAGAACAGAGCTGACATCAAAAATTACTCTTAGTGGCCATGACTTAGAGTCAGTCATAACTAATAAAGGTTTAAATTTTTTTGAAGGCAATATTGAAAATAGTAAACATTTTATTCTTCATGCTCCACTTTCAATTAATAACTGGAATTTACTTATCACAATTCCGCTCAAGGATTTTATGGAGACGATAAAAAACACTATGCAAGTCACAGTTATTATTGCAATTATTGCATTTATTGTTTTTACGTTATTGAGTACTCTAATTTTAAAAAACATGTCAAAACCATTAAAAAATATGAATGAGAAATGTTAACCAAAGGCTAAAACTTAGCTATGGAGAGAAATAATGAGAAGTAAGTAATTAGTTTCAAACTAAATATTAAATACTAAAATCCTGCAAATTTTTTAGTCTACAAAACAGAATGCCCTAAATCTAAGCAAAGCAGCTTCGATATGCCGGAATTTTTACTTGCAAACGGAGCAAATATCAGCAGATGATAATAAAAGACAAATAATCACCGACTGGGATAACTACTTACGTAATAATCCAATTGACATAAATGATCTTCGTTCATTAGGTGGACTTTTTCTTTAATTGCAAAAGTAAATTCTGTTTTTAGAAAAAACGGACTTAATTGTAAAAGTAAATTCCGTTTTTCGTCCTAAAACGGAATTTACTTTTACAATTAAGTCGACAAGGATATTGAAAAATGGATTTGTTGTAACTATTGACGCAGAAAGAGGAATATTATACGATAGTGCAAACAAAGCTTTTGGGGGCATGATAATGCGAACATTTAATACAGAAGGAATATGCGTCAAAAAAAAACATTATATAGTTGATATATCAAATAAATTAGACAAAATTATTGCTTTAATTGATCAGGAAAAGTATTTTACTATTAATAAACCTAGACAATACGGAAAAAGTACTACAATAAACCTATTGGAAGAACGATTAGAAGAAAGATATTTAGTTTTATCTATTAGTTTTGAAGGGATAGGTAGTGAAAGATATAGAAGCGAAGCAGGATTTATAGAAGCATTATTATTAAAAATTCATACAAGCTATCAACTTATTAAAAAAGCGAGAAAATATATTAAAATTTATAGAAGAGAATTTAGATAAAGTTAATACTATTGATAAATTAAGTATGTTTATAACTAAATTAAGCAAAAATTTTAATTCAAATATCGTACTAATAATTGATGAAGTTGACAAGTCGTGCAATAATCAACTATTTTTAGATTTTTTAGGAATGCTACGTAATAAATATTTATTAATGAAAAACAAAAAAGATTATACATTTCATAGTGTTATTTTAGTAGGAGTTCATGATATAAAGACACTAAAACTAAAATTGTGCCCTGATTCAGAAGCTAAGTACAATAGCCCTTGGAACATTGCAGCAAATTTCAAAGTTGATATGAGCTTTAACCCTGAAGAGATTGCATCAATGTTACTTGAATTTAAAGAAGAAAGAAGTATTGATTTAGATATTAAATTGATGTCTGAAAAACTTTATTTTTATACATCAGGCTACCCGTTTTTAGTTAGTAGATTATGTCAAATAATTGATGAAGAGGATTTTTCTTGGACTATCCAGGGGTTAGAAAAATCTGTTAAATATTTAGTTTATGAATCTAATACTAATTTTGATGATTTAATAAAAAATATTGAGAATAATAGTGAACTGTATGATTTTATACAGAGAATTATATTAGATGGTGAAGAAATATCGTATATAAAAACTGATAACATTATATCACTTGGAACTTTGTATGGAATATTAAATGAAGAAAATGAAATATGTAAAATACATAATAAAATATATGAATTATTATTGTATAACCATATGACAATGAAAAAGTACCGTCAGAAAGACAGCGAAGAAATATCAAATTATAACTATAAAGATAATTTTATTAAAAATGGAACATTAGATATAGAAAAATTGATACTTAAGTTTCAGGAATTTATGAAAGAACAATATAGCAAAAAAAACAAGCCTTTTTTAGAGCGTGACGGGAGGTTAATATTATTAGCTTTTATAAAACCAATAATTAATGGTGTTGGGTTTGATTTAAAGAAGTACAAATATCAGAAGAAAAGAGGTTAGATGTTGTTATAACTTATTTGAACAATAAATACGTACTTGAACTTAAACGATGGTATGGTGAAGAAGCTCATAAAAAAGGACTAGTCCAGTTAAAAGATTATTTAGATAAACAAAATCTTAATAAAGGTTACCTAGTAATCTTTGACTTTACTGAAGATAAAGCAAAACACTGGAATAGTAAAAGATCTGTTGTGGATGGGAAAGAAATATTTATGATACGGATCTAGTAATTAATACACAAACATTTACAAAGATTGTAATTTGATCTATAATGAAAGGAGTTTATATTATTAGAAATCATAGGAGTTCTAAACTTTATTGTAATAAATTATAGGAGTTGAAGTATGATGTCTAAATCAGTAAATATGACCTTTTTAGATTCCCTTTTAAATTTTAATAGTTTTGAAGTTTTTAAAGGAAAAGATGGAGAGGCTGATTTTGTAGATTTCTCTAAATTATGGAATTTTTTATCAAAAATAGATATAAGCATTTTAAGTGAAAAAAAAGAAACATCCCCACTAAATGGAAATCAAAGTATCAAGGATAAAAATGATAAACTAGTCCAATGTTTTCATAAGTTTATTGATGAATTTTTTGAAAAAATGGAAATTGAGTCTAAATCTTGTGGAATAAAAGATAGATCAGTAGGTAAATTCTTTAAAAATTTCGAAGAGGAGACAAAAAATTGGAAGATAGCTAAAGAAAACAGTGAATATGAAGAAGAATTTAGAGTAATTAAAGGTTTTGTTAGTATATTATATGAACAAATTTTGAATGAGAAATTCATAAAAGAATTAAAAACATTAGGAAAAAATAATAATATAGAAAGTATTGAACTAATATCAGAAATATTAGAATTTTTAACAAATGAAAATAAAATGAATCAGATCAAATTTGGTTGTAATTTTAATTCTGATATAATTGAGTTTACAGTAAATAAGATATTTGGATATCCTATGTTCTTGGCTAAAATTGCTTCATTTATTAGTCCAATATTTAAGTATTGGATAGGAGTTAATCAGATTTTAGATAGATTTATTAAACCATATATTTCAGAACATCCCGGTCTTTTAAGAAAAGGGTTAATATTATCTTCTCAATTATCGACAAATAGTGATTTCAAATTAATAGACATTATTATATTTCTCAATAGCTTAAATCTTAAAAAATTAATAGCCAAATTAAAACCACTTAATTTTGATCAAACAATTATAGTTGATGATAAAGAAGCAACAAAAAATAATATTCAAGAGAGAATTGATCAGTTTCAAGATTCCATTGAAAAAATAGATGCTTTTAAAGCTCTTTTTAATGAATTATCTTTAAGGATGAAGATATCTACTGAAAATGGAGGATTAAAAGGTTTATCAATTAAAGAGTTTATTGAAAAGTTTGAAGAAAGAACACACGATTGGGAGTCAAGAAGAGCTTATGCTAACATATTAGGGGAAAAAGATGTGGCTGAATTTTGTAATATGCTAAAATCAATTTATAGTAAATTAACAACAGAACAAAAACAAAACAAATCTATACTTGACAGTGTTTTAGATAAATTACCTGATTTTATTCCGTTAATAAACCTATTAAATATTCATCAATTAGATGAAATAGGAAAAAGAAAACAAATTTGTGATGACAAACTCAACAAAATAATAGAAAATTTAAGAAATTTATCATCTATCGAAGGCTTAGAATTAAAAGCTGCAATAGATGAATTATCTGAAAAAATAAATTCCTTAAAAAAGACCTCTTATGAGAAGATATTACTTGAAGATAAAGACAAATTGCTTGAGGCTAAAGAAAAGATTAAGCAAGAAATTGATAATAAACTTCAAGATCTTAAAAAAGATGGAAATGAAGGTAATTTAAAGCAAAAGAGAATAATTCTTAATACTGCGAAGAATATTTTTGAAGAATCTTTTGGGGAAAAAAGCTTTTTTTCAGAATGTTTAAAAGAAATATTTGGATCAGACCAAACAGAAAATTCAGAAGATAAATGATAAAGGCTTGATTGATATTTATAATGAAAATAAAAATTTTGAAGATATTATGAATAATCTTACTAATTTTTTGAAACTATTAAATATATTTAGAAATACTATAGCCGAAATAAAATTTGGTGGGAAAATAATAGATAATCACGAAAGATTAATGAGCTTAATCGAGGACTTAAAAAAAGGAAGCTTAGAAATAAAGGATATAAACAATAAAGTTGATAGTACATTAACGTTTTTTAATAAGACTTTGCCGAAGATGAAAAAAGATAAAGCTAAACAAATAGATGAATATATTGGACTTGAAAAATTTGAAAATATACTTAAAGTAACTGAGTGGATTATTAATAATAAAGAAATGCAAGACGTTTTAATAAGTGGTTCAGAAAAAATCTTTAATGATTATGCTAAATTTTTAGATGTAAACTATGATTTGGATGAAATTATAAATGGAGCAACAAATTATCTAGATGAAGACAGCGAAGGTAAAAAAGTACTTATAAGTGAGTTAATTAGATTATGGATGAAACAATGTAATAACGGTTTTGCAAAAAAGGAACTCTCATTTCTAGAAAAAGTATCAGATATATTAAAATCGAAAAATGCTTCATTCTTGCAAATAATCTTAAATATATTTGATGAATATAAAAACAGAATTTTAGATATAATTGATGGCTGGGGAAATAGTATATTAATGCTTTTTAAAAGTGAGCCTTCAAAGAAAATAGTACCAGATCCTGAACTAAATTTTTTTGATAATCAATTTAATGAAAAATATAAAAAGTTAAATGAAAAATATAAAAAGTTTGAACAGGATCTAACTAATTTATTTTATAATAAAAATCAACAAATTATTGAAAATAATTTTATTAAAGATTTTATAGATAGAATGGTAATAGTACAAAAAGATTCTTTGGTCAAAGCTACAATCGAAACAAAAATTGATGAAAAGGTAGAAGAACAAATTAAAGAATTCAAACGTACTTATCCTAATACTTCATCAGATGAGATTAGATTAAACAAAAAACAATTCGAGATTGTAGCTAGAAAAGATGTTATTTTAGATATTCTAAAAGAAAATGGGGATTTCAAAAGAAATTCAGAAGCTGATATAGAAACTGCTAAAGAATCTTATAGAATGTCAATGAAAAAAGAAATATCTATCCAATTACTTTCTGTAAACAGTAGTGAAAAATCAGATGATAAAGTAAAAATAAATGCAGAAGGTGGTATTGATAAAAATTATTTTTTAGACAAAGATTTGGGCAAAGCCTTGAATGATCTTACTGAAGCTTTTGAAATAGCTAGAAAAATATTCGAAGATTGTAGAGTAAAACATACTTTAGGTGACGAAAAACAAGACTATTACCAATATGTATATATTAAGCTTAGACGGGCATTAAGGAAAACTGAAGATAAATTGCCAGGTATGACAAATATTCTAATATTGTCATGTTTATCTTGTATACCAGAAGTATGCCAAAAACTAATAAGAGAACCTTTACCAAACATTGAAAATACAAACGCGAAGATATCGGTAGTATTATCTTATGTTCCATCATACATTGCCTCAAATTTGTCGTTAGACTACTTGATAAGTTGGCTTATACAGCCAAACCCGTTACCAGTAATTTTGCCAGAAGATAGTCTGAATTTATTACGTAGTACCTACGACAATATGCCAAAACAACCAGTATTCGATCTTTTACAATCTTTAGATTATAATTTTGATATATTACTAAATATATTTAGTAAAGATAGTAACGAACAACCAAAAATAGTTTTAAGTGAATTTATTAAAAATTTTCTTAAAAAAATAGATGAATTTAATAATAATAAGACTCATATATTAGAGATTGGTACCCCACAAAAAAATGAAACAAAAGAAGAAATAGAAAAACTAAGAGTTGAGAAAGCAAAAAAAGAAATTATAGCAACAAAATTAGATTTTAAGGATATACAAGAATCTATAAAACTTTTATTAAACAGACAATACATATCAATAAGTCCCACTTTATTACCAATTATATCCCAAAAAGAAAATATATCAAAAAAATATATATTAAATGAAATACATTTATTGAAAACAATGCTAGATTCTTTAGCAAAAAAAGAAACAAAAGAAACAAAAGAAGATATAAAGCAAATAAGAACTAGCATAGAAAATTTATTACATGAAACGTTACAACAATTGGACAAAACTGTAACAACTAACAAAGGAAAAAAGATGATGGAAATAGGACAAAAAGAATATGAAATAAATCAATTAACACAAAAAAAGATTAATCAAGAAAAAATAAAGACACACAGTCGGTTGAGATATTATCTATGGGATACAATGGGAATCCCAATTGAAGATGTAAAAAGCATACAAGAACAAATTTTAAAATTGGATCATGAGGAAACACATATGGAAAGAAATATAGAGAATATGGAAATTGATTATGAGGAAATAAAAGAAGAAGCAGACCAATTACTTTTAGACATTAAGAGACAGGAGACCATGCCTCAAATCATTCAAAAAAATAATCAGGAAAATATATCGAACGATTTTATGAGAATAGAGCCCACGAGCATTCAAGAGGTTGATTGGAAAAACATAATAAAGGTATTAATTGCAAATGATTATATTGATTTGGAAACTGGAGCTTTTAATAAAAATTGTCCAAAATTAAAAATAAAATTGCATAATGTAATCCTCACCCCTGAAGCAGATGCTTTAATTGGAGTCCTAAAAGAAAAAGGACTTGTTGATTTTGATTTAACAAAAGGAAATATGCAAGAAAAGATTAATGGAAAATTCTTTTCAGAACTTAGACAGAAAAATGTTGAGTACTATAAACAAACAGAATTACTTGAAATTGTTAATTTATATCACAGCGATGACTTAATAAGATTATTCGAGAATAAAGTCTCTCAAGAAACTAAATATGAGATTAAGGAAACGCAATTTCTTAGAAATCATCCTGATAAAAAAATTGAGCTAATTGATATTGTATATATTTTAAATCAAAATGGATATATTAACGAAAAGGGTGATATAAATACAACTAAATGTCCTTTAAAAATAACTATAGATAAGGATAGACTTACACAAGAAGCGTCGGCGGTTATTGAAGTATTAGTCGAAAACGCTGGGCAAAAGGTAACATTCGTAGGCTATAAAGAAAGCGTCGCACGAACGGTTATTCCTCCTGTTAATACATTAACTGCAACTGCAGTTCAATTACCAACAACAACTCCTGTTACCCCTGTTACGCCTGTTGATAAAATAGCCGCAACTGCAGTTAGATTATCGGTCGCAGCTCATTTGCTAAAAGCAATGCCTCAGTTAATTGCTGCAGATACTGCTAGATTTGTTACCACTACACTTCAGTAAGCAAATATAAGCAATAGTAAAAAAGCATACAAGGTTATAAAAGACAAGGTGACGGTTCTGATTGGCGACAATCGGAACCGTCACCTTGTCTTTTATGTTTTTTTATCTAAAATAAAGGATTTTTATACAATAACTTAGAATGTATAAATATACATAATTATTAAATACACCCCCCACAAAAAAATATTAAAGGAGGGATTAAAACATGTCTGATGTTATTAGCCGATTAAAGTGTGACTGGTGTGGTGGCACTAACATGCCTGAGGCTCTTTCATGTCGTAATTGCGGTGCACCAATTAATGAAAAAACTTGGTTAGTGAATCAGGATGGAGAGAAGCTCCGCGTCTTAAGGATATGACTAAAATCTATTTTGGCAACAGTGTATGCCAAGTAGAAGGAGAAATTGTACCAATAGTTGATCTCTCATTAGCTTCAGGTGATTCGATTTATTTTGAGCATCATGTTATGCTATGGAAAGATGCAAATGTTCCTTTAAGTACATTGCCTTTAACTGGAGGAATAAGACGAGTCTTAGCAGGTATGTCGTTTATTGTTAGTGTAGCTCACGGTCAAGGACGTATAGCACTGTCGCGTGATGCCACAGGCGAAATTGTAGTATTACCAATACAACCGGGGATGGAGTTCGATGTTCGTGAACATGCTTTTCTTATGGCGTCTGAGCAAGTTCAATATACTTATACCAGGATTAAGGGGTTAAAAAACATATTATTTGGAGGACAGGGAATGTTTATGGATAAATTTACTGCTAACAATCAACCTGGTTTATTAATCCTGCATGGTTATGGCAATGTTTTGGAACGAAAATTGGAAGTAGGAGAATCTATATTGGTAGAGCCCGGAGCGTTCATGTACAAAGATTCAAGTGTAGCTCTTGATATTGAAACACAAAAACTAACAACTGGATTTTTTGGAGGAACTGGTATGAATTTAGCAAAACTGACTGGACCTGGGAGAGTCGGCATTCAGTCAATGTATATACATCATATAACAGAATGAGGTGATCAGATGAAATGCAAAAATTGTGCATTTGAAATGAATCCTAGTGATGAATATTGTCTAAGCTGTGGCTTAAAGGTTATAATGCAAACTCGAATATATACCTGCAAATGGTGTAATCATACCAGTGATGGAACGGAATTAACATGTCCAGCATGTGGTGTAGCAATTGATGTTGAACAAATAGTTAATAATTCGGGTTGGGTACAACTCCCAAAGATAAAAGATATGACTCGCATACAATTTGGTAAATCCTCATGCCAAATCGAAGGTAATTATGTTCCTATAGCAGATATGAATCTTGCAGAAGGTGATAGCATCTATTTTGCCCATCACATTTTATTATGGAGGGATACCCAAATTAATATATCAACAATTCCCATGAAAGGGGCATTAAAACGTTTACTTTCAGGAATGCCTGTTATTATGACTAAAGCAAACGGTCCTGGTCGCATTGCTTTTTCAAGAGATGAACCTGGTGAAGTGGCTGTGTTACCATTGAATCAAAACGAGTTTGTTGATGTTAGAGAACATACTTTTATGGTTGCAACTCAAAACGTAAGCTATGACTGGAACAACAGTAATATTTGGTTTATTACAGTTAAAAACAATGGCGAAGATAGGGAAACCCATTATCCTATAGGAATGTTCCTTGATAGATTTTCCGCTCCTAATGGACATGGATTCTTACTTATACATGGTAAAGGAAACGTGTTTGTACGTACGCTAGCTCCTCAAGAGGAAATTCTAATTCAACCGACTTCTTTCGTGTTTAAAGACTCGACGGTTAATATGCACCTACATATTGAAATACCAAGACCAAGCCAATATTATACCCCACGGTGTTTTTGTCTAAAACTAATAGGACCTGGTCGTGTTGCAGTACAATCTGCATATGAACATTTTCACGATTTTGGTTATTCTATTACTTCGAGCTCGCCAATAACTCAAATGCGATGGTATTAGATATTCCTAATTACTTTCTTTAGATATGGGAAAATAGCTATTAATTAAAAAAAGGGGGATAAGAATAATGGGATTTATAAAAGTGGGAGCTAACTCAGTTGACTCGATGTTACACAACCAGTGGAAAGAAGTAATTACATGCGAAGACATGGATAATAATATCCTGATGATTAAAAAAACTACTGCAAATGGAGTAATTACCAATAATAGCAAGATAATAGTGGCGCCTGGTCAAGTTGCGGTTTTTTTTGAATCAGGAAAAGTTAGTGATGCTACAGCTGAACCAGGAATATATAATTTTGATTCTAAGAGTTCACCATCATTTTTCAATGGTGAGTTTGCGGCATCTTTAAAAGATGCATTTCAAAGATTTACATTTGGTGGAAATCCATCTAGGGAGCAGGCTATATTTTTCTTTAATGTTAAAGAAATAATAGATAATAGATTTGGAACACCAGCACCTGTACCGTATAAGGATTGGGGACATCCATTGTTAAATCCACGAACAAATTCATATACGCCTATGAGAGTTGAAGTAAAATGTTTTGGAAAATATACTTTTAGGATAATAAATCCTGCTTTGTTTATGCAAACTATAGGGGGTTCTGCAAATATTGTTATGAAAGACAAAGTCATAGAACAAATACGTTCAGAAGTTATAGGGACTTTATCAAACGTTATGAACGGTCTTTGTGAAGAAAAATATAAAGTAGATGTATTATCACTTCCGAACAAAACTTATGAAATAAAGGAAATAATGGATAAACAAGTTTTAGATCAAACAATTAGAAATAGAGGAATCGCAATAGTTTCATTCATAATCGAAAGCTTGACTTTAGATGACATTTCAAAGGAAAAAATTGATAAGTATGAAATTGGTAGTGATGCATATCAGCAAAAAGGTGTATTGACTGAGGCTTATGCAAACGCTGTTCAAAACGCAGCACAAAACGAGAATGGCTCAATAAATGGTTTTTTGGGTGTCGGTATGATGAATATTGCGAGTGGTGGCATTTTAGGAGGGGTTAATCAAACACCTCAGCAATCTACATCGCAACAAATAACAGATCAACCCAAATCGATCGCAAATCAAGATATAGATTTATGGAAATGTTCAAAATGTGCGACTGATAATACAGGAAAATTCTGTAGCCAATGTGGAGAAAAAGAGGCTGAATGTAAAAAATGTAAAAAATGTGGTAATTATGTAACAGGCAAGTTTTGTAACCAATGTGGAGAAATGGTTTCAACTGTCCTAAGATGTACTAAATGTAACATTGAAGGAACAGGTAAATTTTGTTCTGAATGTGGAGGCACAATGGTTTCTTCAGTGTAACTTATCGAAAATAAATCTAAAGATCTTGAAGATTGGTATTAAATATAATATAATTAATATAGAAGAACAAATTATAAGTTGCTTTTCTAAAATGACTCGATAGTCAAAATTTTATATTAAATAAAATTAAACAGTGGATTAAAATTTTTTAAACATTGATTGATAAAACTTAATATTAAAATACATCCTTAAATCTTTGTTTCTGAAAAATTCTAATTCTCAAGAAAAATGAAAATAAAAAAAGTGTTTCTATAAAATCTTGTTTTTATCTGATGCAAATAGGAAGGGTGATTATTATGCATTCTAATCAATCACAGGAACAAGATATCTTTAAACAAAAAAAGATTATTAGTAAAATGTCTCAAGAAGATAAGAATTCAAAATTAATTGATGCAGCTATTAATGGGCATGAGCAACTGATTAAATTGTTTATTGATAGTGGTGCTGATGTAAATTGGCAAGACGAAAATGGAAGGACTGCTTTGATGTATGCCGCTATTAATGGACATAAAGATATTGTCAGCATACTCATTGACAATCACGCTAAAATTAATACTAAAGACAATGATGGATGCGATGCTTTTTTGCATGCTATTACTAATAATGAAGATATAAGTATTGTTAAAATGCTTTATAATAAACATACTTCTAATATTGACGAGCTTACTTTAATGAAAGCTGCTAAAAACGAACCGATACTAGCTTATATAGTCGATCGTGAAAAACGTTCATATATTGAGGCAAGCGATGATTCAGAAAAGACTGTTTTAATGATAGCTGCTGAAAATGGACGAACAGCAGCTGTTAAGTTCCTTCTTGAGAAAGGTGCTACTAATATTGAGGCGATAGATGATTGTGGAAGTAATGCTTTAATGATAGCTGCTGAAAACGGACATATAGAGACTGTTGAATATTTTACTAAGTATTATAATTTCCTTACTTTAACGAAAGACGATTGTGGAAGAAATGCTTTAATGATTTCTGCTGAAAATGGGCATACAGATATTGCTAAATATTTTATTGAGAATAATGTTTTTGATATTAATGAAAAAGACAGTCTTGGAAAAACTGCTTTGATGTATGCGGCTGAAAAGGGACATACAAATACGGCTTGTATGCTTCTAGAAAAGGGTGCTCAAATTAATTTGACAGACGAATTAGGAAGAACTGCTTTAATCTATGCTGTTGAAAACGGACATAAAGATACTGTTGACAAGCTTTGTTGCAATGGTGCTAATATTGAAGTAAAAAACAATAATGACTCCAGTATTGAAGCAGAAAATTATAATAAACCCAGAAGAGAGGCTTTAATGTATTCTGCTAGTGTTACTCCTTTAATGTATGCTGCTCGTAATAGACAAACAGATTCTGCAGAAATTCTTATTTGCAATGGCGTAGATATTAACGCAAAAGATAAATATGAATGTAATGCTTTAATATATGCCGCTAGGGAAGGACATGAAGATGTCTGTGAACTGCTTATTAATCTCGGAGCTGATTTGACAAAGGCAAAAGAACTTCAATTATCTTCAGGCCTAACTAATGAGGGGAAAATCCTCCTATCATCTTCAGGTTTAACTAATATAGATTCTGAAAAGCAGATTAAACTAATGGTAGATTACGCTAACTCTGAAATATCGAAAACTCAAGAAAGTCTAGATAAATTGCCTAGTGATTTTTCACATTTTAAAGAAGTTATCTCTTCTTATTCCGAATTGCTTAGCCTCAAGCCTTTGGATGATAGGCTAAATTGTGATGAATTAGGGAAAATAAATAGAAAACTATTATCAGTATCTCATTGTATTAATAATATGTCATTAGGTTCTACTGAGGATAATATTAAACTTAATACAAAGCTTGAAGAATTACGAGAAATAATTACGCCATATTTACCAAAAGGGTATAATGATTTAGATCAGGCACAAATCATTCCAGCTATACCACTACAAAATGATAATTCAGCGTCCCCACATAGAGTTAATAATGATAACCTAAGTCGTAAGACCATATCCCCATTACCGACTCCTCGACCAGAATCAGATCGTACTCAAAGACCATTTATACCATCGTAAATTTTAGCTGTTCCTAGGGACTGTTAAGAAATAACTCATACAAGCATTCTGGCTAATTTTTTATTTGCCTACGTTGTCGTCAGTTACAATAAAACAATTATTGCGCCTTCCTCCGCCTTGGCAAATAAAAAATTATCTCAGAATCAGATGTACGATTTATTTCTTGACAGTCCCCTAGTTAGCAAAATATTCTAATCCGGATTTGAATATCATCATGTTTTTGTCCCAGTATGAATTTTTATATAAATTAGGTCCGATTCTTTCACAATGTCCCATTTTACCAAACACTCTTCCATCTGGGCTCGTTATTCCTTCAATAGCGTCAATCGAGCCATTCGGGTTAAAGTCTCCATAATATGACGGATTGCCTTCTAAATCAACATACTGGGTTGCAATTTGCCCATTTTCGATAAGTGTCTGCAATGCTTTTTTATTTGCAAAGAAACGCCCTTCGCCGTGTGACACAGGAACCTCAAAAACTTGACCGACATGAGCATTTTTAAGCCAAGGTGATAAATTCGATACTACTTTTATTTTTACTATTTTAGAAATATGATGTCCAGAAAAGTTATGTGTTAATGTAGGATCTTCATCAGTCAAGTCTTGTATTTGCCCAAATGGAAGTAAACCTAATTTGACAAGGGCTTGAAACCCGTTACAGATTCCGATGATTAAGCCATCTCTGTTGTTTAGTAATTCTAATACAGCGTCGCAGATATAAGGATTTCTAAACACTGTTGCAATAAATTTCCCAGAACCATCAGGCTCGTCACCAGCACTAAATCCACCCGGTATTGCAATTATCTCAGACCTTTTTATAGCTTTTGAAAAACCATTAATCGAGTCTTTTATAGCATTGGTAGAGTTATTTCTAAATACTAAGTCCTCAACAATTCCACCCATATTTAAAAATGCCTTTTTAGTATCAGTTTCACAGTTGGTTCCCGGAAATATTGGAATAAATACTCTGGGATTTGGGTGTCTATTCTTTAATAATTTTATGTTTTTGTTAAAAAAATTAAAATTATTGATTTGTCCTTCTACGTCATATTTTGTTGGAAATACTTTATCTAATGGTGACATCCAATTATTTATCAATTCTTCAATGTCTATTGCAACATCCTTATAAACTATTTCAGGTTGTAGGATGGTTCGACCAATTAGAATAGGATTAGCACTCTTAAGTTTCGCATACTCATCTTTTGGCATTTCAACAACAATCGATCCTATTGATTCACCAAACAACTCTTGTTTAGACATATTATCATGGTTTATTCTAACACCAATCTTATTACCAAAGCTCATCTTGCTAAGCGCAACTGCTACCCCACCTTTACTAACCGTATATGCTGACAGAATTAAACTTTCTTGTATCAAGGAATATATAGACTCATAATTCTTTTTCAAGTCTTCAATATTAGGCATCTCAAAGCTGTCCCTGTTTATTTTAAACAAAACCACATCTGATCCAGCTTCTTTAAACTCAGGAGAAATTACTTTTCTAACATCAGCAATACAAACAGCAAATGATATGAGCGTTGGAGGAACAGTAAGATCATGAAATGTACCTGACATGGAATCTTTTCCACCAATTGCAGCAATATTTAATTGGTTTTGAATGTAATTTGCACCCAAAAGTGCGGAATATGGTTTTCCCCAGATATACTTATTATTTCCCAATTTTTCAAAATACTCCTGGAATGAAAGTCTGATATTTTTATAATTTCCTCCCATAGCTACAACTTTTGCCACTGAGTCAATAACCGCAAAAACTCCTCCGTGAAATGGACTCCAAATAGCAAGCTTCGGATCATATCCTGCAGTCATTATTGTTCCTGTAGTTGTATCTCCACTCTCTACGGGAATTTTTGCAACCATTCCCTCGATTGGAGTCAAGTAATATTTTCCCCCAAAAGGTATAAGAACAGTATTTGAGCCTATAGTGCTATCAAATCTTTCGATTAGCCCCTTTTGGCATGCAACATTCAAGTCTTGCAGTTTCGATATCCAAATATCTCTAAGATCATTTTTACATAAATCGATATTTTGATTAAAATAATTGGTGTTTTTATCAGGGCTTTCAATCGAAACACTTGTTTTTGTACTCACCCCATTCGTATTCAAGAAATCACGTTTAATATTTACAATCTCCTCACCATTTAAAACCATCCTTAAGCATCCATCACTTGTAATATTACCAACTTTAGTACATTCAACGTTTTCTTTATCCGTGAAGGCAAAAAATCTATCTAAATTACCAGGATCAATCACAACAGCCATTCGTTCCTGGGATTCAGATATAGCAAGTTCAGTTCCATCTAAACCCTCATACTTTTTAGGTATAGTATCTAAATGTACAACCAAGCTATCAGCCAATTCACCTATTGCAACTGATA
>CAVYEU010000018.1:0-28700 GCA_963767415.1 uncultured Eubacteriales bacterium | reverse complement strand
TAAGGATTTAATAATAATATTGTTTTTTAAAGTACATAAAAAATTAAATAATAATTGTCTATAATATAGAGTTCTTGTAAACCTTGGAATATTTGAATCGTTACTTTGTCAAGGACTGATTTGGATCTACATTTGGATCTACAATTAAAATAATTTTACTGCTTGGAAATCCTTCTTTGCCATGCTTCAGTTATTACTGTATCATCAGCATCTGCCACAGTCCCCCTAGTCGATTTATAGACTTCACAAGCATTTTGTGCAACAGCACTCATAGCTAAAAAGCCTCCTTTGCCTGCACACTGTTGCTCCCTTGCCCCTCTAAAAAGTGTGATCTGAAATCACTTTGATGAAAATCATTAATATAGGCACACTATATTAGCTCTATATATGAAAACCCATTTTTTTGTTTAAGAATGTTTAAATTAGTTTCTATCATTTTCATGATGTATTAACCCTTCCACGTGCCCCAACATTAATATCTATTTTTAAGTCATCACTACCAGACTTAAGAACAATCTTTTCGTTTCCATCGACTGGGCTCCCATTTCCATCCACCGTCTCGTTTCCAAATCTATTATTATATTCCCAGTTGAATTTACATTATCATATTGAACATTATCATATAGTGTATCGAATTTAATATCCGTTGTCCCATCATATCCGAACATGATAGGTTTTATTGTCAGAATCAAACTTAAAAAAATAGTTGGTACTCTTATCAAAATGCCAATTGTTGAATAAGTCTTACAGTAAGATGCTATTTTTTGTGCTTCCGAATACAAAGCATCTCATTTTTTAATGGTCTATAAATAGAAGCGCAACAGCATATAATATTATATATTATTGAAATAACTATCATCCAGCTCAATTATAGTAATCCGTTTTTTTTTATCAAAACTTGTTTTAATAAATTTAGCATGTACTCCTCATTGTTATTTTGAATATTCGATGCCATAGTTAATATTGGGATCATCATTAGACATAATTAATACGCTGGCAACAATTCCTATAATTATAGTAAATAACGGTTCGATTTAACACAACCAACTTTCGCGATACTACTTTAAACTTCCTTATCATAGTACTCTCCCAGTGTCTCTAAAACATTATCTCTATCCCCTGTTTTCTTACAAAGCTTAATCATCTGAATAATTACTCGCATTGAAATATCATGACTCAAGGTTTTCTGATATGCCCTCCCCCTTCCTCATGCCATCAATAACCTTTCTCATACCAAGCTTTACAACACTATTGCCAATTAGCCTTTCTAGATTTTGCAAGGGATCTGGAGATCATATTTCTACTCTTTAACATCATTGAAGCAGTTCTTAAAAATGTAGATGTCACAGCATTTCTGATTCCAATGCCTATAAATGGTAATTTTAAAATAAGTTTAATAAATAAAAGATTTACCTTCTCCAATCCTGCCAAGTTACTGAATCAGCAATACAAACCCTATAACAAATATTATCAATACATAATAATAATTCTTTACAATATCAACACCAAAGATTACTCCTTTAGTTAATAAAAGGGAAGCTCCCCGTTATCTCTGAGCATAGAAATAATCCAAGGCATAACAAAAATTATGAAAAAAACCAAAAGTCCAATACCAGTAAATATTAGTATTGCCGGGGTACCAAAAATTGTTGCCCCTCTCGCTTTTCCTGCAATAAAACTTTCTTTTTCAAAATAGTTAGACATCCTTTCAAGAATATTTTCAACAATTTCCACTGATTTCACCAACAGTAATCATATTGATAAGCAATATCGGTACAGTAACATTAGTATTTGCTATAGCCTCAGAAACTGTAAGCCCTTTTTGGAACATGGATATACAAATCTTCGGCAACTGTTCCCGAATACTCTATCTTCAGACTGCTGTTTTAATACCTCTAGTCCAGTTAATATATTTCCTCCTGCCTTTATTATTATGCAAAGCTGCTTACAAAAAAACGATATTTGCTTTGAGTTTAGCTTTCTATGTGTAGTTATAATAAACCTCCCCCCCGTTTACAGGTTTGACATATATAAGTATTTCTTGCTTTTTAGAATTGCCTTAGCGATTTCTTGGTTAAGGGTGAATAAATATCCCTTTAAAACATTTCGTTAATATGATCTGCCTTATAACGGTAATATGTTTATAATCATCACCCCTGTAGAATCTCAAGTATAAAGAAACACTAGGGACTTTCTTCCTTGTCTCTGTATCCATATCACTAGAAACCATAAGTTACCTAAGTAACTCTTCAATAGTTGTTACCCCATTAAAAAAAGAGTTTTCTACAGCTATCAGTCAGATTCATCATGTCATCAGCGAATGCCTTATCTCTAAGCTCATCAATAGTAACTCCTTTGTTAATTAACAGTTTTATATGTTTATCTACCTCCATAATTTCAAAGATAGCAACCCTTCCCTTATAGCCTATTTCCAAAACACTGTTTGCACCCGGCTCCTTTATACATATAACTGTTTATTTGTAGACCAGAATCCCCAAAAAACTTCATTATAAAATCATCAATCGCATACCTTGCAATACACTTAGTGCATATTTTCCTAACAAGTCTTTTTAATTACCCTGATAGTAGAAGAAGATATTAAAAACGGGTTTATCACCTTGATGTTGATTATCCTTGATATAGCACTTGGAGCATCATTGGTATGAAGAGTAGCGCCAAGAACTAAGTGTCCTGTTAATGCAGCTCGAACAGATAATTCTGGAGTTTCCCCATCCCGGATTTTCCTATCATTATAATATCAGGATCTTGTCTTAATATAGCCCTTAAGCCAGTTGCAAAAGTATCCCGCATTGGAATTTACCTGGACCTGGTTTAAACCCTTCATTTTATATTCAACTGGATCTTCAAGCGTAATATGTTTCTTTGATGATCATTTAATTCAGAAAGCATTGTATATAAAGTAGAAGTTTTTCCACTTCCTGTTGTCCCCTTACTAAAATAAAATTCCATAAGGTTTTGAGATCATTCTTTTATACTTCTTTAAATCGTTTTCACTAAGCCCCAATTTTTCATTAGAAAACATAAAATTGCTTTTATCAAGCAACCTCATAACAATTTTTTCACCATATATAGTTGGTAAAGATGAAACACGCAGGTCAATGGCTTTATTCCCCACAGAATACTCTATTTACCATCCTGTGGGATTCTTTTTTCGCCAATATCCATGTTGGCCATTATTTTTATCCTACTCGTTATTAACTTAAGGCTTCGGTATTAGTTCAATGTTTTTTTGCAAGATTCCATCTATTCTCACCCTGATTTCATATCATCTTCCTGGGGTTCAATATGTATATCGCTTACATTATCTCTTATTGCATTCTATTATCGAGTTTATAAAATTTACTATCGGCGCGCTATCTATATCCTTAGGCTTTTCTATCTTTTTTTGGGAGTAGTTTTAAGACTTCTATATGCTTCTGCTTTATAAAATCATTAATAGCTACCTCTGCAAGCTTTTTACTGAAAAATTTATCAATAAAATGGGTTATTTCCTTTTCAGAAGCAATAACTCGTTGTATCGGTAACTGTATTAAAAGCCTAATATCTTCTAAAGCAAAGTAATTCAAAGGATCCTTCATTGCAACCAACAAATATCCCGCTGAAATTTGAATCCCTACAACTAAGTACTTCCTGCATAACTCCTCTGGTAACATTTCAGCAGCTTCTTTTTCTATAGAAAAATTAAATAAATCTACTATTTTTATATCCAACTGTGACTCAAGAACACTTACTATTTGTTCTTCTGTAATAATTCCCTGTTTTTTTAAAATTTCACCTATTTCTCTCCAGTTCGTTTTTTTATTAATAAAGCATCTTCTAGCTGCTTTTTGGTAATTATTTCTTTTGAGATAAGAATTTCACCAAATTTTTTCGGGATACTTACATAAATCAATTCTTTCAGATGTTTCTTTTGTATAGATAATGTACTATCCAATTGATCTTGCGTAATTATTTCTTCTACTATAAGAATTTCTCCAAGCTTTTCCGGCGTTTTATCATCCATGTAACTCACCTCAGAGACTAACTTTTGTATAAAGACATGATTAAAATTTGAAATCTTAGAGTATATGAAGCTGTCTTTAAAATACATTTATCTTCATATATTCTAAGATTTCAGCATTTCTAAAAATTATTTTTGAATATCAGGAGCTTCACTAGTTGTAGTCATAGGATTACCGACATCATCATATCCATATATGGCTACTCCATCAACGCCTCCACCTGCACCATAAGGAGCAACTATTACATCTCCTGCCGCATTCGCATTGCTGAATTTAGATGGATCATTAGAATCAAATGAAAAAACTTTATCAGCAGAAGGTTTGTCTGTAAAAGCACTTACAGGGTTATAAATAACAATGCCGTGCATAGATGTTGTTATTGAACCAGAAGTTGTTGTTGTAGCAATAATTGAATCTGAAATGGTTGTATTCATAGGATTTCTTACCATTCCATCAGTTCTAGCCTGTAACATGTTTGAAAATGATGTTGGATCATTAGCATCAGCTATTATTCCTTCAACCTGAGCATCAGCTATTCTCATATTTGACTGAACACCTGCAAGCTTTGCATTTGTTCTCATTTTTGATGCTTGAGGAATCAAAACAATCGCCAAAACACCAATAATAGCAATAACAATCATTAATTCGACAAGTGTAAAACCTTTAACTCTTTTAATAAGATTTCGCATACCGACACCTCCACTTTTTTTATTTATTTTCGATTTACACTAAATCTTAAAGAAGTTATTATACTTAAATATAAATCAAATGTTTTTTATAAAGTTTAAAGAACATTTGATTTAAGTATAATAACTTCTTTAAAGATTTAGTGTAAATCGAAAATAAATAAAAAAAAGTGGAGGTGTCGGTATGCGAAATCTTATTAAAAGAGTTAAAGGTTTTACACTTGTCGAATTAATGATTGTTATTGCTATTATTGGTGTTTTGGCGATTGTTTTGATTCCTCAAGCATCAAAAATGAGAACAAATGCAAAGCTTGCAGGTGTTCAGTCAAATATGAGAATAGCTGATGCTCAGGTTGAAGGAATAATAGCTGATGCTAATGATCCAACATCATTTTCAAACATGTTACAGGCTAGAACTGATGGAATGGTAAGAAATCCTATGAATACAACCATTTCAGATTCAATTATTGCTACAACAACAACTTCTGGTTCAATAACAACATCTATGCACGGCATTGTTATTTATAACCCTGTAAGTGCTTTTACAGACAAACCTTCTGCTGATAAAGTTTTTTCATTTGATTCTAATGATCCATCTAAATTCAGCAATGCGAATGCGGCAGGAGATGTAATAGTTGCTCCTTATGGTGCAGGTGGAGGCGTTGATGGAGTAGCCATATATGGATATGATGATGTCGGTAATCCTATGACTACAACTAGTGAAGCTCCTGATATTCAAAAATAATTTTTAGAAATGCTGAAATCTTAGAATATATGAAGATAAATGTATTTTAAAGACAGCTTCATATACTCTAAGATTTCAAATTTTAATCATGTCTTTATACAAAAGTTAGTCTCTGAGGTGAGTTACATGGATGATAAAACGCCGGGAAAAGCTTGGAGAAATTCTTATAGTAGAAGAAATAATTACGCAAGATCAATTGGATAGTACATTATCTATACAAAAGAAACATCTGAAAGAATTGATTTATGTAAGTATCCCGAAAAAATTTGGTGAAATTCTTATCTCAAAAGAAATAATTACCAAAAAGCAGCTAGAAGATGCTTTATTAATAAAAAAACGAACTGGAGAGAAAATAGGTGAAATTTTAAAAAAACAGGGAATTATTACAGAAGAACAAATAGTAAGTGTTCTTGAGTCACAGTTGGATATAAAAATAGTAGATTTATTTAATTTTTCTATAGAAAAAGAAGCTGCTGAAATGTTACCAGAGGAGTTATGCAGGAAGTACTTAGTTGTAGGGATTCAAATTTCAGCGGGATATTTGTTGGTTGCAATGAAGGATCCTTTGAATTACTTTGCTTTAGAAGATATTAGGCTTTTAATACAGTTACCGATAAAACAAGTTATTGCTTCTGAAAAGGAAATAACCCATTTTATTGATAAATTTTTCAGTAAAAAGCTTGCAGAGGTAGCTATTAATGATTTTATAAAGCAGAAGCATATAGAAGTCTTAAAAACTACTCCCAAAAAAAAGATAGAAAAGCCTGAGGATATAGATAGCGCGCCGATAGTAAAGTTTATAAACTCGATAATCGAGAATGCAATAAGAGATAATGTAAGCGATATACATATTGAACCCCAGGAAGATGATATCGAAATCAGGGTGAGAATAGATGGAATCTTGCAAAAAAACATTGAACTAGATACCGAAGCCTTAAGTTCAATAACGAGTAGGATAAAAATAATGGCCAACATGGATATTGGCGAAAAAAGAATCCCACAGGATGGTAGAATAGAGTATTCTGTGGGGAATAAAGCCATTGACCTGCGTGTTTCATCTTTACCAACTATATATGGTGAAAAAATTGTTATGAGGTTGCTTGATAAAAGCAATTTTATGTTTTCTAATGAAAAATTGGGGCTAAGTGAAAATGATTTAAAGAAGTATAAAAGAATGATCTCAAAACCTTATGGAATTTTATTTGTAACGGGGCCAACGGGAAGTGGAAAAACTTCTACTTTATATACAATGCTTTCTGAATTAAATGATCATAGAAGAAACATTATTACGCTTGAAGATCCAGTTGAATATAAAATGAAGGGTTTAAACCAGGTCCAGGTAAATTCCAAGGCGGGGATTACTTTTGCAACTGGCTTAAGGGCTATATTAAGACAAGATCCTGATATTATAATGATAGGAGAAATCAGGGATGGGGAAACTGCAGAAATTGCTGTTCGAGCTGCATTAACAGGACACTTAGTTCTTAGCACTCTTCATACCAATGATGCTCCAAGTGCTATATCAAGGATAATAGACATGGGGATAAACCCGTTTTTAATATCTTCTTCTACTATAGGGGTAATTGCTCAAAGACTTGTTAGGAAAATATGCACTAAGTGTATTGCAAGGTATCCGATTGATGATGCCTATAATGAAGTTTTTGGGATCTCGTCTACAAATAAACGGTATATGTATAAAGGAGCCGGGTGCGAACAGTGTTTTGGAAGTGGCTATAAGGGAAGGGTTGCTATTTTTGAAATTATGGAGGTAGATAAACGTATAAAACTTCTAATTAACAAAGGAGTTACTACTGATGAGCTTAGAGATAAAGCATTCGCTGGTGGCATGATGAATCTAGCTGATAGCTGTAGAAAACTTGTTTTTAATGGGGTAACAACTATTGAAGAGTTACTTAGGGTAACTTATGGTTTCTAGTGAGATGGATATAGAGACAAGGAAGAAAGTCCCTGTAGTCCTTCTTTATACTTGAGATTCTACGGGGGTAATGATATGACATATTACCGTTATAAGGCGGTAGATATTGACGGAAATGTTTTAAAGGGATATTTATTCACCCTTGACCAAGAAATGGCTAAGGCAATTCTAAAAAGCAAGAAGTTTATGCTTATATATGTCAAACCTGTAAATAACTTATTTGAGAGGTTTATTATAACTACACATAGAAAGCTAAACTCAAAGCAAATATCGTTTTTTTGTAAGCAGCTTTGCATAATAATAAAGGCAGGAGGAAATATATTAACTGGACTAGAGGTATTAAAACAGCAGTCTGAAGATAGAGTATTAAAGAACGTTGCCGAAGATTTGTATATCCATGTTCAAAAAGGGCTTACAGTTTCTGAGGCTATAGCAAATACTAATGTTACTGTACCGATATTGCTTATCAATATGATTACTGTTGGTGAAATCAGTGGAAATCTTGAAAATATTCTTGAAAGGATGTCTAACTATTTTGAAAAAGAAAGTTTTATTGCAGAAAAACTACGAGGGGCAATGATTTACCCGGCAATACTAATATTTACTGGTATTGGACTTTTGGTTTTTTTCATAAATTTTGTTATGCCTGAGATTATTTCTATGCTCAGAGATAACGGGGTAGAACTCCCTTTATTAACTAAAGGAGTAATCTTTGGTGTTGATATTGTAAAGAATTATTATTATGTATTGATAATATTTGTTATAGGGTTTGTATTGCTGATTAAGTATTTGGCAGGATTGGAGAAGGTAAATCTTTTATTTACTAAACTTATTTTAAAATTACCATTTATAGGCATTGGAATCAGAAATGCTGTGACATCTACATTTTTAAGAACTGCTTCAATGATGTTAAAGAGTGGAATCTCATTCTTAGATACCTTTCAAAATCTAGAAAGGCTAATTGGCAATAGTGTTGTAAAGCTTGGTATGAGAAAGGTTATTGATGGCATGAGGAAGGGGGAGGGCATATCAGAAAACCTTGAATCATGCAATTTTTTCGATCCAGTAATTATTCAGATGATTAAGCTTTGTGAGAAAACAGGGAATTTGGATAATGTTTTAGAGACACTGGGAGAGTACTATGATAAGGAAGCGGAGATTAGAATCGCGAAAATGGTAGCATTAATCGAACCGTTATTTACTATAATTATAGGAATTGTTGCCAGCGTATTAATTATGTCAATGATGATCCCAATATTAACTATGGCATCGAATATTAAATAACAATGAGGAGTACATGCTAAATTTATTAAAACAAGTTTTGATAAAAAAAAACGGATTTACTATAATTGAGCTGATGATAGTTATTTCAATAATACTAATATTATATGCTGTTGCGTTTCCTATTTATAGACCATTAAAAAATGAGAATGCTTTGTATTCGGAAGCACAAAAAATAGCATCTTACTTAAGACTTATTCAACAATTGGCATTTGATGAGAGTACCAACTATTTTTTTAAGTTTGATTCTGACAATAAAACCTATCATGTTGGATATGATGGGACGACGGATATTAAATTCGATACACTATATGATAATGTTCAATATGATAATGTAAATTCAACTGGGAATATAATAATAGATTCGAACGGGGAACCGGTGGATGGAAATGGGAGCCCAGTGGATGGAAACGAAAAGATTGTTCTTAAGTCTGGTAGTAATAACTTAAAAATAGATATTAATGTTGGGGCACGTGGAAGGGTTAATACATCATGGGAAGATCAATAATTAATTTAAACATTCTTAAACAAAAAAATGGGTTTTCATATATAGAGCTGATATTAGGTGTAGCTATATTAATGATTTTCATAGGAGGTTTCATCACACTTTTTAGAGGGGCAAGGGACAACAGTGTGCAGGCAAAGGAGCTTTTAGCTATGAGTGCTGTTGCACAAAATGCTTGTGAAGTCTATAAATCGACTACAGGGACTCTGGCAGATGCTAATGATGCAGTAATAACTGAAGCATGGCAAGAAGGATTTCCAAGCAGTAAGATTATTTTAATTGTAGATCCAAATGCAGATCCAAATCAGTATTTTGACAAAGTAACGATTCAAGTATTGCCAAGGTTTACGAGACCTATTATAGACAATTATTATTTAATTTTTTATGTACTTAAAAAACAATATTATTATTAAATCCTTAATAATTCTATGAGCCCTAAGAAAGGACATAATGTTTATAAGATTATTTAAACTGCCAACTTCAAACTGTGGGTTTACCCTTATAGAACTGATCATATGCATAACGATACTTGGAATGCTTTTAATGTATATGACAAGGATACTTACCTTTAATATTAAATTAGTAAAAACTGAAAGCGATGTGATTCAAGATTCAGCAAATTCAAGGATGGCAATGAATGATATTCTCAAGGTGCTTAGAGGAAATGATTACCAAAATATATTTATAGAAGGCACAAATATGTTGGCTTCTAATTCGGGCTTGTTATTAGATCCTCAAGGCAGAGCTACAAATATAAATAGTGCAAAACTTTGGTATTGCTATGATTTTACAAAAGGTTATGGAAATCTTGAGGACTTGACAAACAATATCCTTGCTGAGTATGTAAGATCAATAGTATTTATAGATAAAAATACATATGCGTGCTTAATGATTACTTCTGGTGAAGATGCCAATAGAGCCAATACAGTAAATTGCTGTATACCACTTAGAGTATATGAGGCAGAAAACGGTACATTAAATAATGCTTCGGTTGATACAACATATAGTGGTTATTCAGGAACGGGGTATGTAACCTATAATGCTAATAACGGAACTATTCAGTTGACAGTAGATGATTTACCACTAGGTATGTATATGTATCAATTCAGATATTCAAGTGGAATTAATAATAGTACTGTACAAATAACAGTAAATGGTACGAATATAGAGACATTGGCGTTAAATCCAACCGGAGATTTTAATACATGGATATTAGCAAGTAGTACAGCTTCAAGTGCATTAAACGCAGGGGCAAATACTATTATACTAACAATAGCTAGCAATAATCAGAACCTGTGTAATATTGATTTTCTAAGAATAGTTCAGATTTAAGAATCGGAATTTATTGTTTAGCTATTCCTAAGAGCTTTGATGTATAAGAAGTCATCATAAGGAGTCCGAAAATGAGGAAGATTCGATATTCGAATGCAAATATTCATAAGAAAATGTCTAACAACAAAGGACTGATTATAGTAACTGTAACGGTAGTTTTTACTATAATAATCATGATAACTATAGTGTTAATGACTATTACAATAAATACATATAAGACATCAAAGTCATTTGGGGAAGGGGTAAAAGCATACTATTTAGCCGAAAGCGGAGTAAGTGAAGCATACAGTTATCTTTTAACCCATTCAGACGCTAATGTCGATAATCATATAGACAGTAATATATTTTCACCAATATATGATCAGCCTCATAGCATCGCATGGAGTGTTAGTTATGACTCTAATAGCACTGCATATACAATAACATCTACCGGAACTTACAAGAGAAGTACAAAAGAATTATTAATTACAGCACAGAATGTTTTGTCTAAAATTAAGGTAACTTCATGGAATCAGCAATAAAATGGGAGGGATGGTTACTTTGAATATTGTTAAAGTTAAAGAAATTAACTTTTTACCTGCCGAAATCAAAGAAACCTACCGCAAACGGGAAGCCGTGACTATCTTGATTGTTGTTGTAGTTTTGTCATTTATGAGCATTGTAGGGATTAAGCTTTTTTATAAATCAGGGTTGGATTATTTCTCGGAGCAGCTTGATAGTCAAAAAAAAGAGCTTGCTTTAAATGATCACGTTGAAAAAAAAATTAAGCTTTATAACAACAATAAAGCTGATGCGGAAATGGAAAATGAAGTTATAAATAATATAAAACAAGAAAAATTTAGTGTATCAAGTTATTTGAAAAAATTATTACCATTGCTTCCGAAGAAGGTTTTTATTAATAGTATAAAATTAACTGAAGATAGTATAGCTGATGTTGATTTTATCACATCAGGGGCTTTGGACGTTATCGAATTAATAGTGAAGTTAAGAGACTCAGGATATTATGAAGGATTTGATTTTAACTCTTTATCTTTTAGTGATACAACAACTCACATTAGACTAAAATTGGTACCTATTAAAAAAGATTCAAAATGAAGTATTGTTACATCTTGGGATTGGGGGGGGATATGGTATGAAAATAAAACTATACAATGTATTATTTTTGCTATCATTCATAATTCTTTTCTCTGATGTCTTAATAATAATGCAAATATATTCAACTGATAAAAGGGAAATCTCTAAATATAAATCTCAGGTTGATATGATGGCAAAAAAGTTATCAGAAGTAGAAAGAGTTAAAAGTGATGAATTAAATTATGAAAAAAATATACTGATTTTTTTTTCCGAAGCAATTGAGGCTAGTAAAAATATACTTCCCAAAAGAGATGTACCAAGTATTTTTATGTATATGTATAAAATCTTTAAAGAATGCGGTGTTTCTTGCGGAGTGCTTGGTATTGGTAACTTAGCAGAGGCTAATAATTATAATTATTATAATTTATCGTTTTCTATTTCCGGATCAAAGCAACAAATCTATTCTTTCCTTGATAGGGTAGAAAACTCTATAATAAATATCAAATCTATTAGTATTAGTCCTTCTGAAAGAGGGGACCTAAGTGTAGGACTTGAGCTAAAAGTATATGTATTAAAAAACCATAATGATGAATTTGCTAAATCCGAGTATGATTTCTTAGATAGTTCATCTAGCGTAAGTCAAAATTGGTATGATATTTTTAATTTAATTGGAGGGATAAATGCGGATTAAAGACATAGGTGTTTCTTTAGCTAAATATTGGTTTGATAAAAATACTTCAACCAAAAGTGATTTTATTACTATTTTCATAAACTCAAATGAAATTTTTGAAGATGTTGAAGAATACTCAGAAGTAAGATCAAAAAAAAAGATTACCAATAGAGTATCTGGCTTGGGAGTGGTTTTATTAATATCGTTATTAATCATGGTCTTAAACATAGCAGTCTGGAGTGTTTATTATGGTTCTTTTGATAGTAAATTTGTAGCTATGCTATGTATGTTAAAAAATGACTACAAGGAGCCTGATAAAAATTATGAATTAGCAGAAAAACAAAATCCATTAGATACAGATACGATGTATGAAAGGGCGCAGATTTTAATAAATGATAATCGGTTTGATTCTGCTATGTATATGATAAATAAAGTAATTGATATTGATAAGACAAATGGGAAATTTTATTGTACAAAAGGGGTAATCGAATATAATGAAAACTTATTTGATGATGCTATCCAAAGCTTTAATTTATCTTTGCAAAAAAAGCCTGATTCATTGGCTGCAAAGTGTGGGCTGGTACTAACCTATCTCGCAAAAGGTGATATTTTAAAGGCAAAAGGAGAGGTCGATGGCATTATAGCATCGAATAAAAACGATCCAGAGGTATTTTTCACATATGCAACAGTACTTTTTGAAATGGGTGATACTCAAAATGCAGTTTTGCAAATAGAAAAGTCGATAGACCTGAATAAAAGTAATTCCAAGTATTGGTTATTAAAGGCGGATATCTATCTAAATAATAACCAGCAAGATAAAGTGCAAGAACAAATAGAAATTGCAAAAGGAATAAATCCTAATAACTATTATTTGTACTATATAAGTAGCAAGCTGTTTTATGTAAATAACCAGTTTATCAAGGCTTTAGATATGGTAAATAAAGCTATTGACTTAAATCCATATTTTTCAAGCCTTTACTCTATGAAAGCACTGCTTATAAGTAAAACTGAAGGTGGGACTAGTTATGAAAGGTATCTGGATATAGCATTGAACCTAAATCCAAATAATTATTTTAATAAATTGCTACAACTAAGAGGTTTCGGGAGGTGAGTCGAGTTGATAAATTTAAAGAGGGGTAATAGATTGTGTATTGATATCGAAGGTAACCAATTAAGGTTTGTTGAAGGGACTTACCTAGCAGGAAAAAATGCACTACAAATTATTAATTATGGGACAATAACCTTGGAAAATAAGGAAGTGACTTATGATCAATCAAGGTATGTAAAATCATCATCTGAATTTATTCAAAAGATTTTAAAAAAACAGAATATAAAAACGAAAGATGTCTTTATGAATATTAATGATCCTCAAGCAGTCTACAGGGTTATTAAACTGCCTTATATGTCAAACAAAGATTTGGCTATGCATTTAAAGATGGAAATTCATCAATATCTTCTAGTTGATACAAAGGCTAATATTTTTGATTATAAAGTTTTAGATGAAATTGTAGAAAGCGATAAAAGAATGTTAAATGTATTGATAGTGGCATTACCAGAAAGTGCTTTTATGGAATATGTAAATATTCTACAAAATGCCGGTTTGCGTGTGCGTGTTGTCGACGTTTATCCTAACTGTATAAGTAGATTGCTAGGAGAAAAAAGAACTGATAATGTGGCTATAATTGATATTAATAAGAATGCAAGCGATTTTTTGATATTTAAAAGTGGCAAATTGTATATTCATACTAAAATACTTAATGATAAGTATGATTCAAACCTTGTTCAAAAGGGAGAATCATTTATAGATATTATTAATCAAGACTCGGATTTTTTGAATTATATAAGTGAAGTTATAGAGCAGGTTAAGTCTTATATAAAATTTTTCTCAACCAGACAATTTGACCAAAATCTAGAAAAGTTATACATTATTGGGAATATATCCTTGTTAGATAGCATTGATGAGTATTTTAGTCAGGTTTTAAGTATTGATTTTTCAACAAACCTGTTAGAAAATATTGATAATTTAAGAATCCAGTTTGATTCATTTACTTGTGAAGAAAATAAAAGGATAATATTGTATAGTAACTGTATTAGTTTATTATACTTTCCGTGGTGCTGATTTTTTTTAATGGGGAAAGTATTAACATGCACTAGCGGTCACAAAAATGTTGTTTTGTGACGAGGGTGTAGTGTATTAAGAAAATGAAAATTAGTATTTTCAAACTGCGAAATATGTGATAATATAAAATAAAGAATGAATTAATCTAAAACAAGTACTTCCTTAAATTCCAATTTAATCATTTGAAAGGCCATTTTTTAAAGGTTATAATGTTTATTATCGTTTACTAATTAGTTTAGATCTAAGTTTTAAACCTGTATTTAATTTTTAGTGAGGGGATGATTATATGTCAGAATTAAAAAAAATAATCAAGAAACAGGTACTGCCGCTTTTACCCTTAAGAGGTCTGACAGTATTTCCTTACATGATTTTACACTTCGACGTGGGTAGATTAAAATCAATAAAAGCATTAGAGGAGGCTATGATTAATAATCAATTAATATTTCTCACCTCGCAAAAAGATGCTAAGAATGATAGCCCCGGAATCAATGATATTTATCAAATAGGAACAATATCAAAGGTTAAACAGTTATTAAAACTTCCGGGGGATACTATTCGCGTTCTAGTTGAAGGAATCGGTAGAGCAGAAATATGTAATTTCGTTAAAACGGAGCCATTTTTTGTTGCTGAAGTTGCTGAAAAGATCTATGTTTATGACAATGAAAGTAAGGTCGAAATTGAAGCTCTCAGAAGAAGAGTTATTTCAGTCTTCGAAGAATATGTAAAATTAAATAATAAGATTTCTCCAGAAACGGTTCTATCTATTATGTCGATTGAGGAAACTGAACAATTATCTGATATTATCACTTCAAATATATTCCTAAAGGTTGAACAAAAGCAAGATATCTTAGATGAGTTTAATCCTAAAACAAGATTAGAAAAATTATATGAGATACTGTTAAAAGAAATTGAAATTATGGAAGTTGAAAAAAATATTAATGTTAGGGTGCGGAAACAAATTGATAAGATGCAGAAAGAGTATTATTTAAGAGAACAGTTAAAAGCGATTCAAACTGAACTAGGGGATAAAGATGGCATTACAGGAGAGGTTGAAGAGTATAAAGAAAAACTAAAGTTAGCAAATATGCCTCAAGAGTGCGAAAAGAAGGTTTTGAAAGAATTGGACAGGTTATTAAAGCTGGTTCCAGGTTCAGCTGAAGGGTCTGTTATCCGAAACTACTTAGACTGGGTTTTTGATGTTCCTTGGAGCAAAAGGACAGAGGATGTTATTGATTTAGAAAAGGCTGAGGCAATTTTGGCAGAGGATCATTACGGGCTTGAAAAAGTAAAAGAGCGTATAATTGAATACTTGGCGGTTTGTAAGTTGAAATCCGACTCAAAAGGGCCTATCCTTTGCTTTATAGGGCCTCCTGGAGTTGGTAAAACATCAATTGCGAAATCTATAGCAAGATCTTTAAATAGAAACTATACCCGTATTTCACTAGGCGGAGTAAAAGACGAATCTGAGATTAGAGGACATAGAAGGACTTATGTTGGTGCCCTGCCTGGGAGAATTATTTCAGCCTTAAAGCATGTTGGAACTAAGAACCCATTGATTTTACTTGATGAAATCGATAAAATGAGCAGTGACTATAGAGGGGATCCAGCGTCTGCAATGCTCGAGGTTCTAGATTCTGAACAAAATTTTGCATTCAGAGACCACTTCTTGGAATTGCCTGTTGACTTATCTGATGTAATGTTTATAACAACAGCTAATAACTATGAAACTATTCCTAAACCATTATTAGACAGGATGGAAGTAATTCAAATTTCTAGCTATACTGAGGAAGAAAAGGTAAATATTGCGATCAAATACTTATTTCCAAAGCAAATAAAAGCCCATGGATTAAAACCAAGCAACGTTAAATATGATGAGGCTGTTATACACGACATAGTTAATTACTATACAAGAGAGGCTGGTGTAAGAAACTTAGAGAGACAAATTGCAAATATTTGTAGAAAAGTAGCGAAAAAATTCGTTTCGTTTAAAACTAAATCTGTAGTGATTTCATGTAATACACTTGAAAAGTACCTTGGAACAAAGAAATTTAGATATGAAAAAGCAAATGAAACGGATCAGGTTGGAGTATCTACCGGGCTTGCATGGACTACTGTCGGCGGAGATACGTTATCAATTGAGGTTGTTTTAATGGAAGGAACTGGGAAGCTGGAACTTACCGGACAGTTAGGTGATGTTATGAAGGAATCGGCAAAGGCTGCTGTAAGCTTTATTCGATCAAGGGTTAAGGAACTTAACATTGATACACAGTTTTATAAAAAATATGATATTCACATACATGTTCCTGAGGGTGCAACGCCAAAAGATGGACCTTCGGCAGGAATAGCTCTTGCAACAGCAATGATATCGGCGCTATCAGGGAATCCGGTTAGAAGAAATGTTGCGATGACAGGAGAAATAACATTGAGAGGTCGGGTGATTCCAATCGGAGGGTTGAAAGAAAAAGTCATTGCTGCACATAGGGCTGGAATAAATATAGTCATTATTCCTTTGGATAACAAAAAAGATATCGAAGATATCCCTGAAAATGTAAAGAAGAAGATAAAATTTGTTTATGCAACTGATATGGACATTGTATTGAAAACAGCATTAATAGAGCATAAAGTAAAACCGACATTAATAAGCGTAATAAGTGAAAATGAAGCGAAAATAATTCCACCACCTGACAGGTCAATTATTGATAATGTAAGCGATATCGTTCCTGTAGCATAAAGTAGTAAAGTAGTAAAATAGTAAAAATAAAGCCAAGGAAAAACATTAATTTATGATGTTCTTTCTTTGGTTTTATTTATATTAGAAAGGATATAAATGCTATACAAAATTTTGATCGAAAACAATTAAAACAAGAATTATTTGATGCGGTTGAAAATCAAGATGTGGAAATTTGGAATTATTTTGTTTTCAAAGTGCAAAACTATAGTAAAGTTATTTATTTATATCAACGAGGAATGAACCATCTCAAAATCTTTATTATTTTTATAGAAGGATTTTTGAGTTTATTTGGTGAATATATTTAAATAGTAACTGAAATTAATAAATTATAAGATTTTCTTTTCTAAATATTTAAGTTGATTTATAAAAAGCTTTTATGGTATAATTTATTTATAAAGAGACCGATAAGAAAATAATAAACAAATGAAAATCTCATTTCGATTAAAAAACTCAACTACAAACTAGTTCCAAAAGAATTGACAAACTATGACTCTAGTAAAACTGAGTAATCTAATTAATTACTGTTAACCGAACGTATTTAATAGTAAAAAGCTAGGAGGGGTTCTATAATGATGTATACAACAAGAGAAAGTTCAAATTTAGAAAACTTGAGCAGAACTCTTGTATCCAACATAATAGATACATGTACTAGAGTAGGTCAACGGTACATACCAGTAGCTGGCACAGTGATAGGGGCTACAGTCGGGATTGTTTTTTCAGTGCTGGTAATTGTGGTAGTGACATTAGCTGGAATAGCCGTAGGTTTATTCAAGCGAGTGATACATAAATGTTTCTTTAGGCGTAATCTAAAGTAGGATATTGAGTTGAAAAAATTGATAATATTGAGATATAGGACGGGGGAATTTATATGCAAGAAATAAGAAAAAACATAGCAGAAGTTACTACTAGTGTTGCTAATGAAACTCAAAGAGGAAATTTCAAAAAAGCAGTAGTGGATGTATATAAAGCAACATGTGATGAAGTTGTCAAACAATTTAAAAGCTCATTTAGTACTCGAGGAGAGGCTAACGGATCCAAACCTAACAGTATAAGACTTGCACAAGAGGTTACAGATCGAGTAGAAAACGGAGGAACAGTGAACCATGTTTTTAATGATGTTAATAAAGGAACGACGAATGCTATTAAAGAAATAATAACTAAAGGAAAGGTCGATGGTCTAAAGGTTCCTAATATGACGATTGAAGGAAAAGTTGTTAATCCAAAGATTCCCGATATGCCAATTTTAGATAACGTTAGAGATTTGAGGACCAGAATGGAAAATGCAAAATCTAAATTACCTCCGGATAGTAGTAGAGTACATTCTTTTAGTGTTGGAAGACCAGTTCAGGAACAGACTAAACAAAATGATACAAAGGGTAGGGGCATATGATTATTAAAATAAAAAAATAATAAAAATGTTAATTAAAAGAGGCAGACTTAAAACTAGAGGTCGAGTCTCTTTTTATTTTTTAGAATATATTATCCAAGTGGACGGAAATGTTATTTTGTGATCGGGTATAGTATATAATAATAATAATATTAATTAATTGTGACTATTATATAAAAACAAACGGGGGGTGATTTTGTTGCTTATAATCGGTGTAAATGGTAGTCCAAATGAGCAGGGAAATACTTGGAATTTATTGGATCTTACATTGAAAACAGCACAGGAGCTTGGAGCTGAAACTTCAATAATTTATGTACAGCAAGTCTTATCTAGTGTTAAGAATCAGTTTTGTATTAGTTGTTGTACACCTTGCACAGGGATGTGCTATAAAAACAGTAAGCTTGAGGACTCGTTTGAATTACTAAGAAGAGCTGACGGTATTGTTCTTGGAAGCCCTGTTTATTTTGGTACTGTATCTGGTCAACTTAAAGCTTTTTTTGATAAAACCAGAAAATTAAGAGGAGCTAAAGGTCTTTATAATAAAGTTGGTGCAGGTATTACTGTCGGAGCCTCTAAGTATGGCGGGCAGGAAACTACCATGAAAGCGTTACATGATATTATGCTTGTTCATGGAATGATTATTGTCGGGGATGGTTGATTCTCATGATGATTGTGGGCATCATGGTGTTTGTGCACATAGACCTGCTGATGCTGATGAATCTGCTCTAAAACGTGCAAAAATATTAGGTAAAAGAATAGTAGAGGTTTGTGAAGCGTTGAAACAAGAGTGATATGTCACTTGTTTTCTTATGCTTTTGGTTGACTTATCGTTATTGTTTTGATATTGTTTATTTTGGAAAAGATTTAGAAAGCGTCAAGCCACTATAGAAGTAAGGAGGCGTCTTTATGAGCGAAGCGAAAGTAATTGATTTTTTAAAAGAAGGTTGCATTATTAAGACAAAGCATTGTGAGAATCCAAGCTGGGTAACAAATATTGTATACTCGATTAATAATTATTGTATTGAAATTGACGTGGGACTTGAAAGGAACTATATTGAGAGCCTGATAATGATTGGTGATACAGTAAAATGTAAGTTTGCTGAGAAAAACGTTGAGTATTTTTGTACCGGTTGCGTTACTAAAATTCAAGCTGACTTCCCACAACGAATATCAATTCGAATAGATGAAATTAAAAAATATAAGAACCAACGTGAAAACATTAGATCTGATATTTACTTATGTTCAGTTGTAAAACAAGATAAGGAAGATAATAAAGGAATCTTTGCAATTATAACTAATATTTCTGTTGATAGCATAGCTTTTATTGTTCATGATGAACTTGAACAGATCTTAAATATGCCTGATTTAGTTCAAAAAAATGCCAAGTTATACTTTGCTATCTATACTTCACCTAATAAGCAGCTTTCATTTGGAGCAGAAATTAAAAGAAAAGCTTTGAATGAAAAAGGAGTTGAATATGGAGTTGATATTTGTGAAATCGATTCAGAAAATCAACAGTTACTTAATGACTTTATAAAAGACTCAAAAGAAAAAGATAAGGCTTTTTATAATAAAAGAAATGATTTCTGTAAAAAAAATACTAAACTAAACAAAACTTAGAAATTTGTTGGAGGAAGAAATGATAGATATTAGATTTAATATTGAGAGGTGTAAGGGATGCAAACTTTGTATAGATATATGTCCTAAAGCTTTAATTGAAATTGATGACATAGTATTAACAAATAAAGGGTATCATCCTGCTGTCATTAAAAATAAAGATAAGTGTATAGGCTGTGGTTTTTGTGCAACAATTTGTCCTGATTGTGTCATAGAAATATTATAGAGTCTATTGATTTGGGAGGCTTTTTGTAATGAAGGAAAAAATGTTAATGAAAGGAAATGAAGCGATTGCGGAGGCTGCACTTAGAGCTAAGTGTAGGTACTATTTTTGTTATCCAATAACACCGCAAACAGAGATTTCACATTATTTTGCTAAAAAAATGCCTGAATATAATGGGACTTTTATACAAGCTGAGAGTGAAATTGCTGCTATAAATATGGTTTACGGTGCTTCAAGTGCTGGTGCAAGAGCAATGACCTCATCCTCTGGACCAGGTATGAGTTTGAAGCAAGAGGGATTGTCATACCTTGCAGGTTCTCAGTTACCTGCAGTTGTCGTTGATATAATGAGGTGTGGACCTGGTTTGGGAGGAATCCTTCCTTCACAGGGTGATTATTTTCAAGCAGTAAAAGGTGGGGGACATGGAGACTACAATATGGTTGTTTTGGCGCCAAACTCTGTTCAAGAAATGTATGATTTAACTGTCGAAGCGTTTAATATTGCTGATAAATATCGAGTTGTGTCAATGATTCTAGCTGATGGAGTTTTAGGTCAGATGATGGAAACTGTAGAATTCAATGAATCTGAGAACATCAACAAAGTTAATAAAGACTGGGCCGTAACTGGAACTAAAATGGAGAGACCCCCAAATGTTATTACATCTGTATTTTTAGAACCAGAAGTTTTAGAAGCTCATAATAATAAATTACAAGAAAAATATCAATTTATTAAACAGAATGAAGTACGGGTTGAGCTATATAACTGTGAAGATGCTGAAATAATAGTTGTTGCTTATGGCATTACTTCGAGAATTGTAAGAGGAGTTATCCAAAAAGCTTCTGAACAAGGTATTAGGGTTGGGCTGATAAGACCAATATCATTATGGCCTTTTCCTGAAAAAGAAATTGAAAATATGGTACATATACCAAAGGCTTTTTTAGTGGTTGAGTTAAGTGCTGGTCAAATGGTATATGATGTCAAGAGTGCAGTATGCAGTAAAAAACCGGTATACTTTTATGGAAGAACTGGCGGTATGATACCTACACAGGATGAAATCTTAAATAAAATAAAAGAAATTATATAAGTAAGTATAAATTCGGATTTAATATTGAAAGTGGGGAAAAGTAAATGACAGTAGTATTAAAACCTAAAGTATTAAAAGATACCCATTTTAGTTTCTGTCCTGGGTGTACTCATGGAACTGCTGTTAAGTTAGTTGCTGAATCCATTGATGAACTCAATATCCAAGGCAGAACGATTGGAGTAGCTTCTGTTGGTTGTAGTTATAATATATATAATTACTATGATCTTGATTTTGTCCAAGCGCCACATGGCAGGGCTCCAGCAGTTGCAACAGGAGTAAAACGAGTAAATCCAAGTAATGTAGTTTTTTCGTATCAGGGTGATGGAGATCTGGCAGCTATAGGTACAGCTGAAATAGTTCATGCTGCAGCAAGAGGGGAGAACATTACATGTATTTTTATAAATAATGCTGTTTACGGAATGACATCTGGACAAATGGCACCTACAACACTTCTTAATCAAGTAACAATGACATGTCCAACCGGCAGGAATCCTAATACTCATGGATATCCAATAAGGGTATGTGAAATGCTAGCTACTTTAGAGGGGGCAACCTATATAGAAAGAGTAGCTTTGTATAATGTAAAAAATATTCTTAATGCAAAGAAAGCAATTAAAAAAGCTTTTCAGATTCAATTAGCTAATAAAGGATTTTCAATAGTTGAGATACTATCATCATGCCCAACCAATTGGGGTATGAAGCCTACTGATGCATTAAAGTGGATTGAGAAAGAGATGGCCCAGCATTATCCGCTGGGGAACTTTAAAGGTCAAAATGTGGAGGTGTAATTTGAAACGTATGTTACATGAAGAAATAATTATCGCTGGGTTTGGTGGTCAAGGTGTTTTGTCAGCAGGAAAGATAATAACACACGCAGGGATGCTTGAAGGCAAATATGTATCTTGGTTACCATCATATGGAGCAGAGATGAGAGGTGGGACTGCGAATTGTCATATTATTATATCAGATAAAGAAGTCTGCTCACCCCTTGTGAATAATCCAACCACACTTATTGCAATGAGTTTACCATCAATTGAAAAATTTGAGAAAGCTATTAAGAAAAATGGAGTACTTATATGTGACAAGTCACTTGTTCATAGATCTGCTTCTAGGGATGATATTACAGCATATGAAATACCTGCAACAGAAATAGCATATAACATTGGCGATGTAAATTTTGCAAGTATTATATTACTTGGAAAATTAATTACTGAGACTCAGATCATTGGAGAAGACAGCTTTAAAAAAGCACTTGAAGCTGTACTGCCATCTAAGAAGCATTATTTAATTCCTAAAGAGATTGAAGCGTTAGAATTTGGAATGGCGTATGAACAGAAAAGATGACGATTTTTCTGTTTGGCTTTTTTCTTCATTCTTCAATTTTTTCAATTCTAATTTCAGATTTTGCACAGTAATAAAGATTTTTGCTTTCATCTATGCTAACCCCAAAGTTCATTATTCTACTGTAATATGAAACATTTTTAGATTGAATGTAAATCATAAATTGATCTCCTTTTTTTAAGGTTTCATTTAATAAGTATTCAAAAGAATTGCTAAGTGAGTCATTAGAGAATATTTTCTTCCTTAAATAAATTTGAGAATTAGGGAAATCAGCACTTTTTGATATTTTGTTTTGAAAACTTAAATAATCAGTAGTACTTAGCGTACCTGTTAATCTAACTTGATCTGCTAAAGATTGTGTTAAATCGCTTAAATATCTTTGGGTTGTGTCATACTGGTAAAAAGCAACGGCAGTAAAACAAAATAAAGCAAATAAAAGGGAAAATTATAATAAAGGTATAAATCTTACTCAAATTTAATCACCTCAAATATTTGGTTCATTTGCATCTTTAATTGAATTATGTGTAGATCTAACAATATTGAATGAATCTCTACCTGTGTCTTTAATCTCTCTCATTATAGGCAAAACAACTGCAATTATTAAACAAACAGCTAATCCAAATAATAGAATTTTTTGAATGATTCCCATAAAACACCTACTTATTAGTCAATTGGTTTTACTAGGTTATTAGCTTCAGATTGTATACTTTTCATATTGTTTAATGAATCAGAGCCAGAGCTTTTTCCATGATTGAATATTGGAATAGCTACAGCTATAATAATTACAATACTTAAACTAAATAATAATAGCTTTTGAATAAAACTCAAATCAATCACTTCCTTTATTTTTTAGTATAACATAATTTAGGGTATAATTAAAGAATAAATTTAAGTTTATTCTTTAATTATTTCTTTAATCATACCTTAAAAATTTTGATTATTTTTAGATGTATCCTTATGTGGATCTATGTCCTTATGTACGTTTATGTCCTTATGTGTGCTTATGATTTTTTGTTCAGGTACTTCTGTAATTTTTGATATTTTTTTCTACACTCATTCCTTTATTTAACATACTAGCGATTATTTGTTTTTGGATTCTATGTCGTTCATCTCCTGTTTCGGTTTGTTCCATTACGGTTTGTTCTATTTCGATTTGTCCTATATCAATATAGTTATTAGTAATACTACGTTCTCTTTCTAAATAAAGTATAAATTTGTTATATTCATTTTTTTCGACTTCAGTTAAGCTATGCACATTAAGTTTCTTGGCAGTTTTTTGAATATTTTTGGATTTGAATGCGGGATCAACTTTTTGATTTTTTATCATATAGATCCATTCATCTAAATCATTTTTTACTGTATCTCTAAACTTACTTATATTTATCAGGTAATACTCTGGAAAGATATTTTTTTTATTTTTATACCACACTCCTGTCTCGTCTTTAATCTTTTCTTTTATGATTAAAGGCTCGATTCTATGTACACCTTTGAATTCAGTACTTCCGAGGTATAAATAGTCAGTTCCATAACCAATGTTAAAATATTGGATACTAACCATAATTACCTTTTTTATTTTTTTAAACCCCTCAATTAGCACTATATTGTCAACAATAATTTTAGAAGTATCATATAGTAATGACTCAATATAGTCAGGTTCGTATTTATTTTGAAATCCAATCAATATGGAATTGTCATTTTTGTCTTTGACCAATATATCAAGTCTTTTTAGGAATTGATCTTCATTAGATTCACCTTTCTTTTCTTTGTCAAAAACATCTATGATTTGTATATCTTCTTTTAATAAAGCACTTAAAAATCCTTCTAATATCTCATTATATTCGGTATTTGAAACAAGACTTTTTAAAGCCCAATCGAACCTCAGTAATTTTGACTCATTCTCCATGATATACCTCCATAAAAAAAATATTTCATACAATATTTTGTGCAGTTTACTTGGATATTTAGTATATTATATTTATTTTAGATAAAGTGCAATAACATTCTGAATCCAACAGCTCTGAGGAAAGAATATTTTTCCTGTATTAATAAGATTAACAGAAATAGCAATATTGCTTTACGAATCAGAACACATTCAGGATCTTAAAAAAAAATATTGCGTAACATCATTTTATTATATATAATAAAATTAAA
Organism: uncultured Eubacteriales bacterium; assembly: GCA_963767415.1. Classification (GTDB taxonomy): domain Bacteria; phylum Bacillota; class Clostridia; order Acetivibrionales; family CAVYEU01; genus CAVYEU01. The sequence continues at coordinate 3,796 of CAVYEU010000018.1, read as the reverse complement.
AAAACAAATTTTAAGTAAGAAGTGGACAAGGGAAAAGATTCTTTGTCCATTTTTCCCGTAGTAAATTAAGAATAAGTTTTATGATTACGAATAAACAAAGATATTCTATAGTAGTAAGCTTAAATAAAGTTTTATAAGGAGATAATAGGACATATATATGCAAAAAATACAGTTAATAGCAACAACAACGTTCGGAATTGAAGCTGTAGCGGCTAGAGAACTTAAGGATTTGGGATACTATGATCAGTTTGTAGAAAATGGAAAAGTAACATTCTCAGGAGACTTAAACGCAATCTGTAGAACCAACCTATGGCTTAGAACTGCTGATAGAGTTTTAGTAAAGGTAGGGGAATTTAGTGCACTATCTTTTGAAGAACTATTTGAAAAAACAAAGGCTTTACCGTGGGAACAATGGATACCAGAAAATGCAGAATTTCCTGTGGATGGAAAATCAATAGATTCAAAGCTTTTTAGTGTACCTGATTGTCAGGCTATTGTAAAAAAGGCAGTTGTAGAGAAATTAAAACAAAAATATAAGTGCGATTGGTTTGAAGAAACTGGACCAAGATATCGAATACAGGTAGCACTATTAAAGGATATGGTAACGCTGACTATAGACACAAGTGGAGCAGGGCTTCATAAAAGAGGATATAGAAAACTTATAAGTGAAGCTCCGCTAAAAGAGACCCTAGCTTCTGCTATGATATTACTTAGCTTTTGGAAGAAAGATAGGGTACTTTTTGATCCTTTCTGTGGCTCAGGTACTATTCCTATTGAGGCTTCACTTATAGGGCTAAATATAGCACCAGGATTAAATAGGGAGTTTGATGCCCAAAGTTGGAGTATAATACCTAAGGAATATTGGGACAAGGCTCAAGAGGAAGCTCAGGACAAACAGATCAGAGATTTTAAGCTAAGAATCCAGGGTACAGATATAGATGAGGAGGTTATTAGTCTGGCAAGGTACCACGCTAAGCTTGCAGGTGTAGAGGATCAAATACATTTTCAAAGAAGACCAGCATCTGAAATAAGTTCAAGATTTGAACACGGCGTAATTATCGCAAATCCCCCGTATGGTGAACGATTGGAAGACGAAAAGTCTGTTGAGAAGATCTACAAAGAGATGGGAAGTATCTATAAAGAACAGTTTATGACATGGTCGTGCTATGTTATTGCATCAAATCAAAATTTTGAGAGATTTTTTGGTAAAAGAGCAGATAAAAAAAGAAAGCTATATAATGGAAAAATCCAGTGTAATTACTACCAGTACTTTGGTCCAAAACCTAGACAAATGGTTTGATAGAGTGTATGGTACAATAAGAAATATTTTACAAGAAAAAATTTCTTATAGAAATGCTTTCACAAGGGCTGTAGCTCCAAATACACCAATAACTATACCAGAAAACTTATTTACGTAAGTTATGGCAATAGTATTATTTCTAAATTTTTTTCTAAAAATACTTACTCCTGAGCTTAATATTGTCCACCAAAAGGCAGAGCCTAAGAATACTCCTAATGTAATTGGTATAGCAGAACTATAACTATTCGAATGATTAACTACTTCAAGACCAGCAAATACAGCAGTATATGAAATGATAGTCATCGGGTTTGTAAGCGTAAGTAGAAAAGTAGATATAAAGGATTGTTTTAAACCATGATCATTGTTTTTTGTACAATCTTTAGGTGTCTTAGCTAAAAATGTTTTTATACCCAAGCACAGCAAGAATATCCCTCCTAATATTTTTATCAAATTTTCGGCTGAGATCAAAAAAGAAGAAATGCATGTTAATCCTAAGCCTGCTATACATCCATATATTCCATCGGCAAAAGCTGCTCCTAATCCTGATACTAAACCAAATAATCTTCCCTTGTATATGGTTTTTTGAATGCACAATACGCCTATAGGACCAACAGGTGCAGCTATAGAAAAACCAATTCCCATCCCTTTAAGCAAAAGATATATGATTTCTGTCATTTTTAATCACCCTTTTATTAAATTAAATAGAAAGTACCAATACTCTTATTGAACAAGTTCAAATATACTTATTTGACTACTTTCGGGTAGTTTCTTTAAACATCCATGGCTTTCTAATATTTCAACCACTGTTTTACTGATTTTTGCTCTTGTAACTAGATTATCTTTAGATATAAATCGCATCTCATATCTTGCCTCTCCAATGTTTTGGGCTGCTGCTTTTCCAAGACCCTGAAGTGCTATTAAGGGGGGTCTTATACCTTTATTTGTTATCAAAAACTTAATTGGATCAGATTCGTAAATGTCCACTGGTAAAAACTTTATACCCCTTGCATACGCCTCATTTGCAACTTCGAGTATAGTTAATATATTCCTTTCTTTTTGTGTAATGTTATTGCCTAACTGCTCTAATTCTTTTATCTTGTTTTTTACCTTATCTTGTCCAAATACTATTAAATCGGCATCGAAATCATCAGCCTTTACAGTAAAATATGTAACATAAAAACTTTCTGGATAATATACTTTAAACCAAGCTATCCGAAATGCCATCATTACATACGCTGCTGCATGTGCCTTTGGAAACATATATTTTATTTTCTGACATGATTCTATGTACCAACTTGGAACCTTATTTTCATACATTATTTGGATATATTCTTCTTTTAATTTTTTACCCTTTCTTACATCTTCCATGATCTTAAACGCAGTTTTATTTGGAAGTCCAGCATAAATCAGATATAGCATTATGTCATCCCTTGTACATATTACTTCGGATAGGGTTGCGGTATTTCCTCTAATCAGATCTTGAGCATTATTTAACCATACATCTGTGCCGTGAGAAAGACCGGAAATTCTGATTAGCTCCGAAAATGTTTTGGGCTTTGTATCAACAAGCATCTGCCTTACAAATTTTGTACCAAATTCAGGTATTGCAAACGTCCCAACTTCGCTGTTTATATCTTCAGGTCTTATTCCTAAGGGCTCAGTGCTACTAAATATCCCCATGGTTTTTTCTTCGCCAATCGGAATCGTACGAGCATCAACTCCTGTTAGATCTTCTAGCATTTTTATTACCGTCGGATCGTCATGTCCTAAAATATCAAGCTTTAACAGCCTTCCACTTATTGAATCGTAATCGAAATGGGTTGTTATTATATCTGATTCAGGATCATCAGCAGGCCTCTGTACTGGACAAAATTCGTAGATTTCCCTATCCTGTGGAACTATCATAAGCCCCCCAGGATGCTGCCCTGTTGTTCTTTTCACACCAGTACAACCCTTAACAAGTCTATTTATTTCAGCATTTGTTATTATTTTGTTTCTTTCATCCATATAGTTTTTTATAAATCCATACGCTGTCTTTTCAGCAATTGTTCCAATTGTACCTGCCCTAAACACATGCCCTTCTCCAAACAGCTCTTCGGTATACTTGTGAGCCCTTAGTTGATATTCTCCTGAAAAATTCAGATCAATATCCGGCTCTTTATCTCCATCAAAACCCAAAAACGTTTCAAATGGAATATCATACCCATCAGTTTTCATTAACACTTTACACGCCGGACAGTATTTCGGCTTTAAATCAAAACCACAGCCAACACTTGCATCTATTATAAACTCTGAATATTTACACTTTGTACAAATGTAGTGGGGTGGAAGCGAATTTACTTCTGTAATACCTATCATATTGGCAACAAATGATGAGCCGACAGAGCCTCTTGAGCCGACAAGATACCCATCACTTAACGATTTCCATACAAGTTTTTGAGCAATAATGTACATTACTGAAAATCCATTTTTAATTATTGAGTTTAGCTCTTTTGT